>JAUIJR010000238.1 GCA_030431075.1 Polyangia bacterium
ACGAAGACGAGGACGAGGACGAAGCCGACGAGGATCCGAACCGCGTGTTGTCCATCGAAGAGATGATGGAGCAGGCGGAGAAGGACGAAGCGGCCGCGGAGGACTGAGGGGCGGCGGGCCGGCCTCAGGAAAATGGGACCAGGGCGCAAGCTCGCGTTCGTCGGTGTGCTCCTTGCACCGTCTGGCTGCGGTCCTGGGCCGGCGGAGACGACCGGAGATGGACCCACCGCTTGCTTCCCGACCGAAGACGATCGCGACGACTGCTACGGGGGCTCGCCCGCCGGGCCGGTGAAGGAGGGGCTACTGCCAAGCGTCGTCTTTTGGAGGACGAACAAACCGGCCGAAGGTTGCGGGGTATGCGACGGACGAGTTGCCGACGCTGCAATCGAGGCGACGCTGATGGAAGTGTGCGAGGACTACGGTGCCGTCGTGGACTGGGAGCCGCGTTGCGTGGTCGAGAGCGGGAACGATGAGAGCCAGTGCGTCTTTTCGGCCCTCGTGTGGGGCGGCAACTGCGTGAACCCGTCGTGACGGGTCGGGTTCCCAGCGAGCGTGGACGTCTGATCTTCCCCGGAACCATAGCGGGGTCCGGCCAGCTCAGCCTGGGGGCAGCCGGCACGTGCCCACCTTCTGCTGTTCGGGCAGCATCGCTTCGCCTGGCTCGAGGACCGGCACGCACTGCTCGCCCTGGGCCAGACCTGGGCAGGTGTTGGGGGTGGTCGTATCGCAGTAGGGGCTGCAGCATGCCTCGCCGGGGCAGTCCGCGCCGAGAAGCTCCGCCGGTATGCAGTGCGCCCCGTACTCGCAGTCGGCCTGATAGGTGCATGCCTCGCCAGGTCCGGCGGCTTCTTGCGAGCGCACTCCCATGCAGATGAAGGACCAAGATTGTTCAAAACACGACTGCAGCCCTCCGCAGTCACTGGGGTCGAGGGGGTCGCAGTAGTCGAAGCACATCATGGGCGTGCCATTGCCGGTGGCGAGACACTCCGAGCCTTGGGGGCATGAGAAGTTCGTATTGCAGTAGCGCTGACACACGCCCCAGAAGCAGCCGACCCGGTCCGCGCAGTCATCGAGACCGGTGCCCGGCAGGTCGTCAACGAAGCTGCATGCTTCGCCGTGTTGTTTGTCGCCGCCGATGGGGCGACAGCCAAAGGCGTCGGGCCACTGCTGGGGGTCGTAGCAAGACGTGACCGTGCATTTTTCGCCCTCCGGGCACTCAGGCTCAGCGTCAAAGGCGGGGCTGCACCAACCGCAGAGGTCTTCGGGGAGGTCGAAGTTGAGCCAGCCCCCCTCGGCTTCGGACTCGTTGTCGGAGGACACCGTCGCCGCGGTCGAACTCTCATCGGGTCGCGGGTCGCTGTCACCGGCGGGTGAGTCCTCGGTCGGGCTACACCCAACCACGCCCACGAGCACAAGCCACCGACATGCGCGCACGCGGCCAGTGTAGCGTGCTGCTCACCCGTGGCTTGCCGTTTGCTCTGCAGGCAGCGCCTTAGCGAAGCGCCAGCCCCACCACGTCCCCGTAGATCCACACCTGCCCACACGCCCCCAAAAAGCACAGCCCCAACACCAGCCGTAGCGCGTTCCAGTAGCGCGTCGGCTCGGTGCGGGGGATGAGCAGCGCCAAGATGGGGGCGGCGCCGAAGAGCGGGTGGATGACCAGGACGCCGTAGACGGCGCTGGCCAGGATGAAGAAGCGGGCGAGCCACCAGCTGCGGGCGACGCCGAGGGCGACGGCGGTCGTGCGTACGCCGGCGGCGCGGTCTTCGGCTTCGTCGCGGATGACCTGAACCGTCTCGAAGGCGCCCGAGAATAGGCCGAGGATGCCGACCAGGGCCCAGCCGCGCAGGTCTTCGGGGGCGAAGGCCACGCTGGGCATCGACACGCCCCAGATCACCATAGCGATCACGTCCACCGCCGGGTGGCGCTTGAGCACCGCCGAGTACGCCCAGCACACCCCGCCGCCCACCAGCAGCGGGATCAGCAGGCCGCGCTCGAAGAGCATCGCCACCGCGGCCAAGATCCCCACCATCACCACCTGGGCCACGATCGCCGCGCCGCGGTGGGCCAGCAGATAGGCCGTCTTGGTCGCGTCCTTCGACGCCGCGCCCGCGTCTTCTTCCGCGTCGTGAAAGTCGTTGTTGAGGTAGACCAGCAGGTTCAGCACCACCCCAAAGGCCATGCGCAGCGCGATCTGGTCCGGGGGCGAGCGCAAGGCCAGCACCACCGCGCCCGCCGCCACCAAGTTGGCCATCTCGAGACGTCGAAGCCGGTACACGGCCACGTCCCAGACGATGCGGAGGGCCGCCATCGAGCCGGAGTTTCGCACGGCGCGCGCGCAGCTGTCGATCGTCTCGCGGGCCGGTGGGGGCGCGCGTCGGCGCCGCGTTCTACCTGTGGAAGGGGCGCTCGCGCTCAGCGATCCACGCGGATCCACTCGCCCTCGACAAGGCGTTCGTGCGGGCGATAGATCGCTTTGTAGGTCATCGCCTTGCAGCCCTCCACGTACAAGCCGAGGTAGAGGTAGTCGAGGCCCCAGCGGCGGCACAGCTCGAGCTGCGTCAAGATGGCGAAGACTCCGGGGCTGTGGCGGCTGAAGTCCGGGTCGAAGTAGGTGTACACGGCCGAGAGCGCGTCTTCGGCTCGGTCGACCACCGACACGCCGACCAAGCGATCCCCGCGCATGAAGCGGAGCTCGAAGCTCTCCGTGCAGCTGTCGACCAAAAAGGCGTCGTAGCCCGTGCGCGTGATCGGCTCGCCGTCGCCCAGCAAGCCGCGGCGCATCTTGTGGCGGTTGTACAAGCTGACCTTGTCGGGGTCCGGGGCGCAAGGCGCGAGGTGGACCTCGAAAAAGTCGCGGCCGCGTCGCCAGATGCGGCGCTGCGTCTTGCCCTCGTGAAACTCGGCCACCACGATGCGGATCGCCTCGCAGGCCGTGCACGAGGGGCAGGTCGGGCGGTAGAGGACCAGGCCTTGGCGGCGGTCGCCTTCGCGCAGGCGGGCCGAGAATTGTCGGCGCGTCAGCGGGCGCGTGGGCAGGCGCATCGGCAGGCGGGCTTGTTCCTCGGCCAGGTAGGGGCACGGCGAGAGCTCGTCGTGCACCAGCAACTCGGGGGGATCGCCGTCGATCAGCGGGGGGTGCCCAGCGCGCATCTAGACTGAGAAGGCTAGCACGCGCGCTGCTATCATGCCCGCGTGAGCCCCCGCGCGCAGAGCCTCGGCGAGGGCCTTTGGCGCTTGGCCCTGCGCACGCCGACCTTGCCGCCCGCTACGGCCACCAACACCCTGGTCGCCGCCGGAGATCGGGTCGCCGTGATCGAGCCGGCCACGCCCCACGACGACGAGCGTGCCGTGCTCGACGAAGTGCTCGAGCGCCTGGCCGCCGAGGGGCGTCGCGTCAGCCACCTGCTGGTGACCCACCATCACAGCGATCACATCGGCGACCTTCGGCGCCTGCGCGATCGATGGGGCGCGCCGATCTTGGCTCACGCCGAGACCGCCGCTCGCTTGAGCTTCGAGGTCGACCAGAGCATCGACGAAGGCGAGGTCATCGACTTGGGCCAAGGGCGCGAGCTGCACTTCGTCTTTACGCCGGGGCACGCGCCGGGGCACCTGGTGATCGAGCTGCCGGCCGACGGACTCGCCCACGTCGGCGACTTGGTGGCGGGGGAGGGGACCATCTTGATCGACCCGCGCGACGACGGGGACATGGGGCAGTACCTCGACTCGCTGCGTCGCATGCGAGCGCGCAGCGAGGGCATGCGCTGGGTCCCCGCCCACGGCCCCGTGCAAGACGAGCCGGGCGCGCTGGCCGACTACTACATCGGTCATCGACTGGGGCGCGAAGCCAAGATCTTGGCCAGCTTCGAGGGCGAGGCCTTCATCGACGAAGGCGAGCTGCTCGCGCGCAGCTACGACGACAAGCCCGCCCACATCTTGCCGCTCGCCCGCGGGGCCCTCGAAGCGCACCTGCAAAAGCTGATCGCCGAGAACAAGGTGCAACGCGAGGGCGCTCGCTTGCGTCGTTTGCGGCACGAGGATGACGCGTGAGCGCCCTCGCCCAAGTCTCGCCGCGCAGCAAGCTGGCCTTGGCCCTCGGTCTCGCCGGCGTGGGGCTCGTGTTCGTGGCTTCCCCCGCGAGCGAGGCTTGGCCCGCGCTGTGGCGCTTTCAAAGCGCGCCCTGGGCTTGGTTGCTCGCCCTGGCCGGCTGGCTCGGCACGCTGTGGGCCCTCGTGCGTCGCCCCGAAGGTCCCCGCGGGCGACCGGCCTTGGATCGTCGTCGCATCTGGGCGCTGGACCTCGCCGTCTTCGTGCTCGGCACGGCCTTGTGCCTGCGTTTTGCCGACACCGCGCGCGGCGGTGACTTCGAGCGGGTGGTCTTCGACATCACGCACGGCGTGTGGATCTTGAAAGCCGAGCCGCTCTCGCCTTGGATGTTGGGGCGCATCGCGGCGGCGGCGGCGGCCTTGGGCCTCGAGCCCTTGTTCGGGCTGCGCTTGGGCTTGGCCTTGTGGGGCGGCCTGGGCTTTGTCGCCTTGCGCCACTTGGCCTGGGCTTTGGCCCGCGACGCGCCGAGCCGCGGCGCCTTGGCCTTCGTTGCCCTGGCCGGCGCGGGCTCGAGCGCCTTGTTGTTCGCGCACGTCGAGACCTACACCTTCGCGGCTGTGTGCATGATCTTCGCGCTGGCGTTCGCGCTGCGTACGAGTCGAGATCCGCGCTGGGCGCTGCCGAGCGTGCTGGCTTATGTGGCCGCCTGCTCCTTTCATCTGCAGATGCTGTGCTTGGGCCCGGCGATCTTGTGGGCGGTGTGGCCGCAGCTGCGCGCGGGGGGACGGGCGGCGCGCGGCTTGTGGCTGGCCGCGGGGGCCGGCCTCGCCTGGCTCGCCTTGTTGCAGCTGTGGGCGGCCCAAAACCCCGCGCCTTATCCTCAATTCTTTGGTGGGGGCGACGGGCGCATGTTGGTCGCCGGCGCGCAGCTCGTTTCGAAGGCGCACCTGCTCGATGTGCTCAACGAGCTGGCCTTGGTCGGGCTCGGCGGCGCCTTGGTCGGCATGGCCTTGCTCGCGGATCCGCGAAGCTGGTCGCGCCCGACCCAGGTGGCCGCCGTCGCCGCCTTGGGCTGGACGCTCTTCGCCACGCTTTGGAACCCCGACCTCGGCGCCTGGCGCGACTGGGACCTCTTTGCAGCCTGGGGCTGGTGGCTGGTGAGCTTCGCGGTGGCGGCGAGCTTGGACGACGACGCGCCCCCGCAACGCGCGTGGTTGTGCCTGCTCGTCGCCGGCCTGGGCTGGGCGCGCACTTTGCCCTTCGTGCTCGACAATCACCACGCGGCCCTGTGAGCAGCCCGCTTTGCTAGAGTCCCGGCGATGTCCTCGCTCGGATCGTCGACGAAGTTCTCTGCCGCGCTCTTGCTCGCCTGCCTCGCCGCGGGCGGCTGCAAGTCCAGCGAGGCCCAAGGCGAAAAGCCAAGCGCCACGACGCAGGCCCCCACGGGCCAAGCCGACGCAGCGAGCGGGGCGAGCGGCAAGGCCGACGCGCCGACCACGGCGGCGGATGCAGCGACGGGCGCCGCGACCGGCGATGCGCCACCGACGAACAACGACGGCTGCACCAAAGTTTGGTCGCCCGAGGTCGAAGGTCTGCGCTTGGTCTCCAAGGCGGCGGCGGCCGGCTCGGACATCGACCAAACCCTGGAGTTCGGCACCGGCCGCATCTCGGGCACGGGCTACAAGATGGTCGAGGCCACCTTGGAGCCGCAGACTCTCGACTACCAGGCCACCCCCGAGCAGATCGACGCGCTGCGCGAGGTGGTCGAGCCCCTTTGCCTGCACGCAGCGAACTCCACGGGCGAGGCACCCAAGGGCTTCGTGCGCTACGGCTTGGTCGGCGCCGACGGAGAGGCGCGCTGGATGGTGGGCGAGGGCCAAGCGGCCGGCTTGCCCGCCGAAGCCGAGTTCTTCGTCTTGCCGCGCGCGAGCTTCACGGCCATCAATCGCGCGTGGCCCCGCCCCTCGGGCTCGCAGTAAGGGAGCCTTCGGCCCTCCGTGTGGCGCAAGGCCTGCGCGCACCGCATCTTGTGCGCCGGGCGAAAGCCGGTACTTTGGCCCCGCGATGTCGCGAACTTTCGCCCAGGACCCCAGTGCCGCCACCGCCCTCGAGCTCGTCCGCGATCTGCAAGCGCGCTTGGTCGCGGCCCTGGAGAGCTGCGCGGCCGAGCTCGGTGTCGAGAGCCGCTTTCGCTCGGTCGAGTGGCTGCGCGACGAGGGCCGACACGGCGGCGGGCGGCGCTACCAAGCGCCCGAGGGTCCGGTCTTCGATCGCGCCTCGGTGAACGTGTCGCAGGTTCACTACGACGACCTCCCGGACAAACGCCTGGCCTCGGCCACGGCCTTGTCGGCCATCGTGCATCCGGCCCATCCCTCGGCCCCCTCGATGCACATCCACGTCAGCTGGACGCATATGCGCGACGGGCAGGGCTACTGGCGCGTGATGGGAGACCTCAACCCCTCGCACCCGATCGACGAGGACACGGCCCGCTTCGAGGGCAAGCTGCGCGCGGCGGCGGGCGAGAGCTACGAAGGCGGCATGGCCCAAGGCGCGCGCTACTTTTGGATCCCCGCGCTGGAGCGGACGCGCGGCGTGGCCCACTACTACCTCGAGGCCTACCGCACCGAGGACCGGGCCGCCGACTTGGCTCTGGCCCGCCGGATGGGGGAGGCGATCATCGACGTTTACGCCGAACTCCTCGAGCGCCGGCTCTCGCTGGCCACGGCCGACGACGAAGCCCGCGCGCGCCAACGCGAGTATCACACCCTCTACCTCTTCCAAGTGCTGAGCTTGGACCGCGGGACCACCTCGGGCTTGTTGGTCCACGATCAAAACGACATCGGCATCATGGGCTCGCTGCCCTCGCAAGTCGACGCCGCCTTGCTGCAAAGCTGGGCCGCCAAGGTCCCGGCCCCCCAAGACGAGCTCGTGCAGGGGCTGGTCGAGGCGCTGTGTCCGGGCAGAACGCCGGGCCTCGCCCAGGTCGACGCCGAAGCCAAACAACGCCTCGCCCAGGTCGTGCGCCAGCACTACCGCACCCACCCCGAGGCCCTCGCGCTGCAGGCGGCCGGGGATGTGGTGCCGCCGACGGTGGCGAACCACGCCACGGTCGGGGACTAGGCGCCGGCCTCGAAGGCCCCGGCAAAATGCTCGCGCACCTCGGCGGCAAAGCGCTCGGGGAACTCCTCGTGTACGAAGAGCTTGCCGCCCTCGACTTCGACGAGGGTGGTGGGGCCGGCGAACTGGGATTGCATGCGCCGGGCGGCGTCGAGCTTGAACCAGGGGTCTCGGGTGCCCCAGATCAGTCGCACGGGGGCGCTGATCTGGGCGTGCGCTTCGAGGCAGCCGTCGAAGTCTTCGGCGCGCAGGCCGTCGGCCAACACGAACAGGCCCGCGAATCGTCGGCTGTCGCGGACCACCGGCCGCACGAAGAGTTCGGCCAGCTCTTTGCGCAGGCCCGGGTCCGTGACGCTCGTCTCCCAGGCCTTTTCGCGCGCCGCTCCGAACTGCAAGGCCACGCGCATGACCGCCTTTGCGCCCACGCGCCGGCCATTGCGTAGCGCGGCCAAAAAGAGCCGCGAGTAGTCCTTGGGCGTCTCCGTGTTCCCGAGGGCCAAGCCGACCATGCGCTCGGGCATCGTGGCGGCGACTTTGCGGGCGAAGCCGCCGCCGCTGTCGAAGGCCACGAAGCCAAAGCGCTCGGGTAGGTCCATGTGATCGATCACCTGCGCCAGGCACTCGGTCAGACCCTCGCAGCCGCGTGGGGTTTGAGCCGTCCATGTGCTGCGTCCCGCGCCCGGCAAGTCAATCACATGGCAGGTGTAGGACTTCGCCAGTTGCGGCACGATGCGTCGCCAGGTGCGGCCGTCCACGGGCCAGCCGTGGACCAAGACCAGGTCCGGGCCTTGGCCGATGACCCAGTAGGGGAGGCGGGCGTGGCCGAGGTCGATCCACCGCGCGGGGGCCTCCATCAGCACCTCGGCGATGGGGAGCTTCGCCACCCGGGTGTGAAAGTCGCTCATCGCTCGGCGCTCTATTTGGATGAGGGGGCGGGAAGGGCTCAGCCGCAGCTGCAGTCCGGCGTCGGGGCCGAGGGCTGGCAGCTGCGCTCGCAGGGCGACAGCTCGTTGTCGCATTGCAGCGAGCAGCTCGCCGCCGCGTTCGCGTTCGACATCGTGTTGCAGCTTCGCTTGCAGCGGCGCAGATCGTCGCGGCAGCTGGATTCGCAGTGGCACTTTTTGGCGCAGCGCACCTGGGCCGGGGAGCCCGAGACCGACCAGCTCGTCACTTCGGCGCCCTTGGACTCGCAGCCCAAGCGGCAGGTCGCGCGATCCGTGTCGCTCAGGCTCAGGTTCGCGTCACACTGGTGCTGGCAGTGGGCGACCTCGCTGGG
>JAUIJR010000239.1 GCA_030431075.1 Polyangia bacterium
TCATCGCTGCGCTTTGGCTACGCACTTCGTAGGGCGCGAAGCGAGCGCCCGGGCGGTAGCTCGTGCCGCCGTCCCAGGGCACGCCCAAGATCACCGACTCGGCCCCCGCCCAGGCCCCGGGCTCCGACCAAGGGGCCAAAGGCAGGCGAAAGAAGCTGGGGGCCGCGTCGCGGATGTAGTCGATGAAGCCGGCGGGTTTCATGCTGCGAGTTCTCGGGTGCTGCGTCGGGGGTGGCGCGAGCGTCGGTGGCCATGCAGGCGGTCTTCGAGCTCGGCGCGCACGCGTTCGGCGAAGTCCGCGGCGCCCTCACCTTCCCAGGCGCGCGCGGCCGGCAGGAGATCGATGCGCACCAAGATGCGCGAGCGCGACAAGGCGCGGGCCAGGTGCGGGAAGAAGGGGTCGTCGCCCACCCAGGCCATGCTTTGGGGGCCGTCTTGGGCGTAGTCGATCAGCGCGGGGATGATCGGGACATCGAGCGCGCGCGAGAGCCCGAAGATGCCGCGGCGAAAGGGCAGCAGGCCCTCGCCGTGGGAGGTGGTCGCCTCGGGGAAGACCAGCACCGACAAGCCGCGGGCCAGGCACGCGCGCGCGGCCAACAAGGCGCGGGCTCCACTGCGCGCGCAGCTGCGGTCGAGCCAGATCATCGGCAGGCGATCGAGCTGGCTACCCACGACCGGCCAGCCGTGCACCTCGTGCTTGCCGATCACCGCCATGGGCACGACCGCCTGCAACAAGATCGGGTCGAGCCAGCTGACGTGGTTGGCGACGAAGAGCGCCGGGCCGCTGGGGCGCGGACCGACGACCGCCATCTCGACGGCCAGGTTTTGGCAGGTGCGGGTGGCGAGCTGGTGGGTGGCGATGCCCCGCGCGAACAAGAGCGGGTCCGCGTCCATGGCCGCCGGGCGCTCGGGTTGGCTGCGGGTGGTCCCCAAGATCGTCTTGCCCACCTTGGCCGCGCGGCTCAAGGCACGTAGCCACGAGCTGCGGCCGCGGGCTTGGCGTTGCCAGCGACGCCGTCGCCAGCGCGCGCCCCAGCCGAGCTCGAGGGGGGCGAGGGCCTCGTTCATCCCGCCGCCTGAAGCCCGCTGGCCAGCCCATTGTCGAGATGGGGTGCGGGCTCGATCAAGCCCATGCGGATGTAGCGTTCGCGCAGCTTGGCGAAGGCGGCCTGGTCGATCCGCGACACGATGCGCAGGTCGCCGGGGCCGTAGTAGTCCTCTTTGACGCCCAGCTCGGTCGCGCCCAAAGAGGCGTGCATGGCCCGTGCGGCCTTGTTCTCGGGCTTGACGGTGAAGATGCAGGCGTCGACGCGGTAGGCGATGGCCCGGATGTAGGCGCGGATCAGCAGGGGCAAGGCCCGGCTGCGGCGGTGCTCGGCCGTGGTGGCCAAGGTCGTGCAAAAGGCCTCGCGCGCGCGCTCGAAGCTCAGCAGGTAGCCCACCGGCTCACCGTCGGCCAGGGCCAGAAAACAGATCTCGTTGAACACGTCCGTGCACAGCCGGACATAGTTGGGGCACAACAGGCCCTCGCCTTCGCTGCCGTCCTCGGGCTCCCCGAAGATCCGGCGCTCGAGCATCATCACCGCCTCGAAATCGGCGGGGGTCATCGTTCGAACTTCGTACTCACGCATGCTGTGTCCTCCTTTGAGGGCACTGTGCGCGGCCGTGATCACGCTGCGGTCACGCGCGAGCTACGAAGCGATCAGCACTTGGTGAACGCACTGCGGCGCGCGCGTGGCCAACGGGTCACGAGGGATTCGGAAGGCAGTGGCGAATGTGCACGCCACGGGGGTGTGGCGGGTCGAAAGCTCAGCTTTCGCTGAAGCGTGACGCGGCCGGGGCCGAGCCAAGTTCAGCGCGAGGCCTCGCCTAAGCGATCTGCTTGCGGCGGCGAAGGCCGACCGCACCGACGAGCATGAGCCACGCGAGCTTCGAGCCGCCCGAGCCCGAGCCCGAGCCCGAGCCCTCGACCTCACAGGCGCAGCCGCTGCCCTCGCCCTCTTCGCCGAAGCCGGTGCTGGTGGCCAGGCCGGTCTCGGTGCGGCCGTCGTCGCTGCCGGTCTCGGCTTCGCTGCTCTCGCCAGTGTCGCTCGTGTCGGAGCTGTCACTCGTGTCCGAGCCATCGCTCGTCTCCGAGGTGTCGCTCGTGTCCGAAGTGTCGCTCGTATCCGAAGTATCCGTCGCGCTCGCGCTGGTCTCGGAGCTGTCTTCGTCGCAGGCGTCGCCGATCTCGTCTTCGTCGGTGTCGGCCTGGTTGGGGTTGAAGTCCTCGGGGCAGTTGTCGTCGGCATCCCACACGCCGTCCGTGTCGCCGTCGCGGCGGATCAGCACATCGGCCGCCGTGATCTCGCCCAGGTCGCCGGCCGGCGTCGCGTCGAAACTCGCCGTATTCGAGACCACCGTCATGTCGGGGTGGTCGCCGAGCACCGCGTCGAAGACGACCTCTTCGCGGGTGCCGGGGGCGACCACGATGCCGTCCAGGCCCAGGGTCATCCCGCTCGAGCTCTCGGTGCCGCCCGCGTTGGCGACCAAAGACCAGCTCGTGTACTCGGCCGCGATCGGATCGACCAGATCGACGGTGCCATCGACGCTGCCGACGTTGTCGAGGCCGATGGTGTAGCGGATGGTGTCGCCGGCCGTGGGCTCGCCGTTTTGATCGGCGTCGTCGTGCAGCACCCAGGTCTTGAAGGAGGCCGTGCCGAAGTTCGGCTCGTAGACGTTCACGCCGACGATGTTGTAGGCGATCCAGTACTTGTCGCTGCCGGCGTTGTAGGTCATCTCCACCGAGCTGTCTTGAAAGGCCAAGGCGCTCGAGATGTCGAACTGATCGATGTCCACGCCGATCGAGCCCGGCTGCGCGGGCGTCGTCGTGTTGATGGTGTGGTTCATCGGGTTGGTGAAGGGGTTGTAGGCGTCGCCCAAGGTGGCCATGCCCCCGCTGGGCAGGCCACGCACGGTCACCGACTCGTTGCCCGAGCCGCCCTCGTCACCTTCGAGCACGTACCAGGTCAGGTCGCCGGCGGCCGGGTCGTCGATCTCGAGGCCGTCGAGGGTGAAGCTCACCGTCGGCTGGCTCTGGTCGAACATGGTCAGCAGCCCGTCGTAGAGCGCGATGCGGCGCACCGGCAAGCTTCGATCCTCGAAGACCAGCACGACCGAAAAGGAGGCCGTGTTCGTCGAGCCGTTGTTGATCAGCGCGTTGAAGCCGTCGAGCACGTAGTCGCCGGACATCTCGGTGATGCGATCGGTGACGTCCGCCCGGCACAGCTGCATGTCGTAGCTGACCGCCCCGGCGTCGGAGCAGTAGCAGACGTCGGCGAGCAGGCCGGCTTGGGTGCCGCCCGGCGGCGTGAACTGGACGGCATCGTCGATGGTCGTGCCGCCGCAGTCGCTGTTGGAGATCGAGCCACCCCAGTAGATGAAGGCCTGGCGCAGCACCGCGTCTTGGGGAAAGACGCTCGGGTCGATGCTCACCGTGCCCGGCTGGGCGATGATGTCCACCCGCGTCGAGTCGGCGTCGGGTCCATCGATGGCCAGCGGCACGCCGGTGGCAAAAAAGTCGACCGTCCCCGCGTAGCTTTGGCGCAGCCCGATCGGGTTGTCGGCGCGCGCCACCGAGATGGGCAGCGCGGCAAAGAGTCCAAGACCAAGCGTCAGCCGAAGTCGGCGCACCCGGAGACCTTGCCGCGGCCGCGCGTCGAGGCGCAAGCGCGGAGAGGCCGCCTGGCGCAAGCACAGACCAGGCGGCGGTCAGCCCCCCTACCCCGGCTCAGCCCGCGGCAAACAGGCGCATGGGCTGCTCGAGCAGGGCTTTGAAGGTGGCCAAGAACTTGGCGCCCATGGCCCCGTCGATGACGCGATGGTCACAACTGAGTGTCGCCCGCATCAACTTGCGGATCACCAGCTCGCCCTCGCGCACGGCCGGTCCGTCGGCCACCGCGCCCACGGCCAAGATGGCCCCCTCGCCCGGGTTCACCATCGCCGCGAACTCGTCGATGCCGAACATGCCGAGGTTCGAGACCGAGAAGCTCGAGCCCGTCATCTCTTTGGGGTCGAGCTTCTTGTCTTTGGCGCGCTTGCCCAAGTTTCGGGTCTCGCGGGACAAGGCGACCAGCGACTTTTGCTCGGCGTTGCGGATGACGGGGACGACCAAGCCGCCCTCGACCGCGACGGCCATGCCGATGTCGATGTCGCCGTGCATGACGGCGCCCTCCTCGCTCCAGCTCACGTTGCACTCGGGGTGCTTGCGCAAGGCCGCGGCCGCGGCCGCGATCACCAGGTCGTTGAAGGAGACCTTGGTGCCGTCGACGCTGGCGTTGAGTTCGGAGCGAAGCTTGGCCGCCGCGTTCATCTCGACTTCGATCGTCAAGTAGAAGTGCGGGATCTGCTGTTGCGACTGCACCATGCGCTTGGCGATGGTGCGGCGCATCAGCGTCGGCGCGGCGATCTGGTCCTCGCGCGAGATGTAGGGGCGCCCAAAGACGTCCGTCTCGCTGGAGAAGCTCCCCCCGGCGAGCTGTCCGCTCCCGCCGGCGGCGGCGGCTTCGACGTCGGCTTTGACCACGCGACCGTGGGGGCCGGAGCCTTGGATCTGAGAGAGGCTCAAGCCGGACTCGCGGGCCAGGCGGCGCGCGATCGGGGAGGCGGGGATGCGCTCGTCTGCGCTGGACTGCGGGGCGGCCTTCGCCGGGGCAGCCTTCGCCGGCGCGGCCTTCTCCGGGGCAGCCTTCGCCGGAGCCGGCGCGGCTTCGGCCGACTCGGCCTTCGCCACCTCGGCCGGGGCTCGCTCGTCACGCGGTGCGGCCGGCTTGTCGCCACCGCTGGCGCCGCCTCCGTGCGCGGCCAGGGCCTCGCTGGGGTCCTCACCCTCTTTACCGAAGACGGCGATGGGGGCCCCGATGGGCAGCACGGCGCCGGTGTCGGCCACCAGCTTCAGCACGACGCCGGCGTCGAAGGACTCGAACTCCATCGTCGCCTTGTCGGTCTCGATCTCGGCGATGACTTGGCCGCGCTTGACCTTGTCGCCGACGGCGATGCGCCACGCGGCCACCACCCCTTCTTCCATGGTGTCGCTGAGACGGGGAAGTTCTACGATCGTCGCCATGTCCAAAGGCTCCTAGCGGTAGCTGACCTTCTCGAGGGCCGACAAGATGCGCTCGGCAGAGGGGATGATGATGTTCTCGAGGTTCTCGGCGTAGGGCATGTTCAAGTCCTCGTAGCACTCGCGCAGCACCGGCGCGTCGAGCCAGTCGAAGGCCACGCGTTGGATGCGGTCGACGATCTCGGCCCCCACCCCGCCGTAGGGCCAGCCGTGGTAGGCGACGACGGCCCGGTTGGTCTTTTTGACCGACTCGATGATCGCCGCCTCGTCGAGGGGACGCAGGGTGCGAAGGTCGATGACCTCGACGTCGAGGTCTTTTTCGGCCGCGAGCTTGGCTGCCTCGAGGCTCGTCGGCACCGACTGCCCCCAGGTGATCAAGGTGACGTCGGCCCCCGAACGCTTGATGTCGGCCTCGCCGATCGGGATGAGGTACTCCTCGTCGGGGACCTCGCCGCGCTGGGCGTACATGACCTCGGACTCGAAGAAGATGACCGGGTTGGGGTCGCGGATGGCCGACTTGAGCAGGCCCTTCGCGTCGTAGGCGGTGGCCACCGAGATGACCTTGAGCCCCGGGATGTGGGCGTAAAAGGCGTCGAAGGCCTGGCTGTGCGTCGAGCCCAGCATGTGGGCGGCCGCGTTGGGGCCCCGAAAGACGATGGGACAGCTGAACTGCCCGTTGGTCATGTGGTGGATCTTGGCCGCGTTGTTCAAGATCTGGTCGAAGGCCACGGCCGAGAAGTTGAAGGTCATGAACTCGACGATGGGTCGCAGGCCGCACATGGCCGCGCCGATGCCCACGCCCGAAAAGCCGGTCTCGACGATGGGCGTGTCGACGACGCGCTTTTCACCGAACTGGTCGAGCAGGCCCTCGGTGCACTTGTAGGCGCCGTTGTAGTGGCCGACCTCCTCGCCCAAGATGAAGACGCGATCGTCGCGCTCCATCTCCTCTTTGATGGCGTCGCGGATGGCTTGGCGGATCTGAAGTTCGGGCATCAGTCGGCCTCGCTCTCATCTTCGATGTAGTGGTGTTTGAAGCGGAACTCGGGGTCCGGCATCGGGGACTCGTCGGCGAAGGTCTCGGCCGCGCTCATCTCTTCGAAGATCTCGTCGTCGAGGGCCTCGAGCTTCTCTTCGCTCATGCCGTGCAGCTCCATGAGCGCGCGCTTGGTGACCTCGAGGGGGTCGCGCGAGCGAAAGGCCTCGAGCTCACCTTTGGCCCGGTACTTGGCCGGGTCGGACATCGAGTGGCCGCGAAAGCGGTAGGTCAGAATCTCGACCAAGGTCGGGCGGTTCTCCGTGCGTGCGCGCTCGATGGCCTCGCCGAGCCGCTCGCGCACCTGCATGGGGTCGGTCACCGTGAAGCGATCGGCCTCCATGTTGTAGCCGGCGGCGCGGACGGTGACGTCCTTCACCGGCAAGGTGCGCTCGAGCGGGGTGCCCATCGAGTAGCGGTTGTTCTCGACGACGTAGACGATCGGCAGCTGCCACAGGCCGGCCAAGGTCATGCCCTCGTGCGTCGGGCCGATGCCCAGCGCGCCGTCGCCCAAAAAGCAGATGGTGACCGCGCCCTCGTCTTTGTACTTCGAGGCGAAGGCGTGGCCAGCCGCGACCGGAATGTGGTTGCCGACGATCGCGTAGCCGCCCCACATGCCCTTGTCTCGGTCGAAAAAGTGCATGGAGCCGCCGACGCCACCGACGATGCCGGTGGCCTTGCCCATCAGCTCGGCCATGCAGGCGTTGGGCTCGCAGCCGCGGGCCAAGGCGAAGCCGTGGTCGCGGTAGGTGGCGACGATTCTATCGCCGTCCTTCATGGCCTCGCTGACGCCCACGGCGATCGCTTCTTGGCCGATGTAGAGGTGCAAAAAGCCGCTGATCTTTCCACGCGTGTAAGCGCGGGCGGCCACTTCTTCGAAGCGGCGGATCCGCAGCATCTCGCGGTACATGCGGAGCGTCTCTTCGTGCGATGCCCCCGCCAAGGTCGCGGGCAGCGCCTCTTGGTCGGGGGCCGGAGTATTGGAGGCCGTGCTCATCGTCGAACGCGGCGATAGCCTAACAACAAAGGGCGATCCCTCACCACACCTGCGGGCTTGTCGAGTGCTCGATCAAAGGAGCGATTGCGCCGGCGTCGACGGTGTGAACGTCCGTGCACGGGCATGTAGGCGGGGAATGGCGTTCCCGGAGCCGCGCCCGCATGTACGCGAGGCGGTCGCCCTCGCGCACGTGCCGGTGCTATACGTCGCGCATGGATTCCACCTCGGTGGCCACCCCTCGCGACATCGCGGACCGCATCTTGGCCGGGGCCGAAGACGCCCTCGACTTCGACACCATGGTCCACTTCCTGACCGAGGCCGACGTGCACGAGGTCATGGCCGCGGCCGACCGCGTGCGCCGTGCTTTCTTCGGAAACAAGGTTCACCTGTGCTCCATCGTCAACGCGAAGCAAGGCGGCTGCCCCGAGGACTGCGGCTTTTGTTCGCAGTCCAAGCACTTCACCACCGGCATCAAGGCTGAACGCTTCCTCAGCTCCGAGGAGATCGTGGCCGCGAGCGAGAAGGCCCTGAGCCAGCGGGCCACGGCCCTGGGCTTGGTCACGGCCACCCGCGGCATGGACGGGGACTCCAAGGCCCTCGACAAGATGGTCGAGGCGGTGCGCGCCGTCCGCGACGCCGGCCACACCGAGGCCCACGCCTCTTTGGGCTTTTTGAACTCCGAGGCCCTCGACCGCCTGATCGAGGCCGGCTTGACCGAGCTCAACCACAACCTCGAGACCGGCCGCAGCTACTTTGGCAAGGTCGTCACCTCCCACACCTACGACGAGCGCATCGAGACCATCCGCCGCGCCAAAGAAAAGGGCCTGCGCACCTGCGTGGGCGGCATCGTCGGCATGGGAGAAGAGCCCGAGCACCGCGCCGAGCTCGCCTTGACCCTGCGCGAGCTCGACGTCGACGAGGTCCCGCTAAACTTCTTGGTCAGCATCGAGGGCACCCGCTTCGACCACGTCGACCCCCTGCCCCCCCTCGAGATGCTGCGCGTCATCGCCTGCTACCGCTTGGCCCTGCCGCGTCAAAACGTCTTCATCGCGGCCGGCCGCATGCACCTGGGCCAGCTGCAGCCGCTCATGTTCGCGGCCGGCGCCTCGGGGATGATGGTGGGAGACTTCCTCACCACGCCGAACCGCGGGGTCGACGACGACCTGCGCATGCTCGAAGAGCTCGGCTTGCAGACCCAGGTGTGCGGGGATACCCGCCCCGAGATGAGCCGCCCGAGCGCACGCCCGCGCAGCTTGCCGGTGCTCAGCGCCTAGAGCGCGACACTCGAGC
>JAUIJR010000240.1 GCA_030431075.1 Polyangia bacterium
ACTGGTTGCGAGAGCACGAGGCGACATCCGAGCACGCATCTTTGGCCGACTCCGCGTAGGCTAGGGGCATGCGCCCCCTCGCTCTCGCGTGTTCTTTGTTCGCCCTCGTCGCATGTGATCCCCAAGCGCGGGATGGTGCGCCGACCTGCCCGCCCTGCGAGTGTGAGTGTGAGGCGAGCGCGCCGGCTTGTGCGCCGGTGATGGCCACGGGGGCCAGCGGGCAAGGAGGTACCGGGCAAGGTGCGACGGGGCAGGGCGGCACGGGCGTCGCCGTCGCGACGGGGGCGGCCGGAGACATGGACGCGGCGCGCGAGCTGGGCGATCGCGTCGCGGCGGCCAGCCGCAAGATGTTCCACGACGACGGCGAGGGCTGCCTCGAGGATCTGCAGCGGGTCGGTGAGCTCGACTCGGGCATGCTGGAGCGCTTGGCCGTGACCCAGGGGCAGTGCGAGATGCTCGTCGGGAAGTGCCAAGAGGGAAAGACGCGGATCTCGGCCTGGTACCAGCGCGAGATGGCGATGACGACGGTGCGGGCCGACGAGATGGCCGAGCAGCTGGGGGCCATGCGCTGTCGGGGTGGGGACTCGAGTCAGCGCGACCGGCTCTTGGGGGCCTTGTACGAGCTGAGCGACGCCGCCTACATGAACCCGCGGGACGTCGCCTATTGCGAGGCGCGGGTGAAGACCGTGCTCGAGCTCGAGGGCAAGGTGAAGGCCCAAGGGCCCCGCGACTCACAGATCAGCGGGGGCAAGCAGGCCCTTTTTCATACTGCGGCCGCTTGCTTGGTCGCAGCCGGGGACTGTCGGCGGGCCGAGGCGCGCTTTCGGGAGCTCTTTCCGCGAGAGGGCCTCGACGCCATCACCGACCCGGCGCTGCGCGAGAAGGTGCTGCGGGAGAGCTTCGAGAGCAGCTTTGAGAGCTGCGCGGCTGGCTCCGGCCCCAGCGGCAAGTAGGTCGCCAAGTCGGCTCCGGCGGCCGGTGTACGAAAAAGGTGCATCGAGGGGCGATCGCTCGAGGGTCGCACGTCGTAAGATTCCGGCGTGTCGACCGTGGTGGACCCCGGGGCTGCGCCCCAGCCGGAGGTCAAGGTGCTCACCTTCATCACCATGCGCAGCTTCGTGCCGCGTCGCATGGGGGAGGACGCCTACGCGTCGATGCGCGCGGGGCTGAGCCCGGAGACGCTGGCCAGCTTCGATCTCGAAGATCCGGGGGAGTGGGTGCCCGAGGCGCACATGCACGAGGTGATGCGCTGGGTCTACGATCAGATGCTCGAGAGCGACGACGATGCCTACCTCGAGTTCGCGCGGGATCTGGCCAAGGCGGGTATCAGCCGCTTTTTGCGGATCTTCTTGAGCTTGGCCTCGGAGCGCTTCGTGCTCTCGAAGATCCCGACCGTGTGGAAGCGATTGCGTCGCAACGCGGGCCAGGTCAGCTCGGAACACGCCGACGGGATCATCCGACTGAGCTACGACGGCTTCCCCTTCTTTGGTGACCGGGTGTACCGGCTCTTGAGCTTGGCCAATTGCGAGGCGCTGGTCTTCGCCGCGACGAAACGGCTCCCCCTGGGCGCCGTCAAGCACTGGTCGAAGTCATCGATGATCCTCGAGTTCGAACTGCGTGCGTGAGCGACGGGGGCAGGCCCACAAGGTGCCCTTTTCGCTCTCGAAGGCTTCGACCTCGCCGAGCAACTCGAGGGTATGCAGGGCGTGCAGGTAACGCGCGCGCACGCGGGCGGCTGCTTCACCCGTGTGCTGGGCAAAGCGCAGCTCGTCCACCAGGCGGGTCGCGCTCGAGCTGGGGTCCGAGCCGAGCTCGAGCGCGGGGGGCGTCGCGTCGCCGAGGCCCTCGAGGATCTCGAGCAAAGAGAAGGCCACGCGCGGCGGGGCCACCCGCAAAAAGTCGAGGATCTCGGCGCCGAGGGGGGTGCGGCGTCGCGCCTGGGTCGAGACGCGGTGGGGCATCAGGAGGGGTCTTGCCCGCCTCCGGCATCGCTGCGAAATACGTCGATCTCGTCGTACACGGGGGCCCCCTCGTCGAGGTAGAGGGTGTGGTTCGCCTCGCGCAAGAGCGCCGTCAAGGTGGCCGTACCCGCGGCGCTGGTCGGGAGCAGCACGTCGGCCGAGGGTTCGTCGTCGACGATGGGGACGATGCCCTGGTAGCCCTGGTCGCAGAGGTTGTCCATCGTGCAGGCGGGAAAGAGCTCGTCGTAGTGGATGTGGGTGTGGCCGATGCCCTCGATGACCTGGGTCGACGGCGGGGCCATGGTGATGCCGATCGAAGAGACCTCGACCTCGATCGTGGCCGAGTCCAGGGGGATGCGGGTGCCGGGCCAGGGGCGTTTGAAGGCGACGTGGGGCCGGCCATCGTCGAGCCAGAAGACTCGGCGCGCGCTCGCCTTTTCGTTGTCGTACAAGCTGCCGTCGCTGCGTTGGGCACGGGCTTCGAGGCGATGCACGCCGGGGCGGTTGGTGAGCTCGACCTCGAGCGCGACCGTGCCGCTGAGCTCGCCGGCGTCGACGAGCGCGACTTGGACCCCGTCGAGCAGGATCTGCACCTGGCCGGCGCCGATGGCCGCCTCGGGATCGCTCGAGGGATCCACCAAGTCGAGGTTCATGCCGCCGATCGTCAGCAGCATCGTCCGGACCTCGCCGTCGGCGGGGTCGAAGGGCGACACGGCGTCCTCTTCCGGACTGAGGATGGCGAGGCTGGGTAGCTCGCCGAGTACGCACACCCCCTGCAAGCAGGACTGGGCGCTGGGGCAGTCCTCGTCGAGCTCACAGCGAAAGACGCCGGAGGCTTGCGGGTCGACGGGCTGCGCGATGCAGGCACCGAGTCCCAAGCTCATGAGCGAGGCGAGAAGAGACGGGCGGATGAAGTGGTGCATGTCAAAAGCGTCCCGAGAGGCTCAAGCCGGCCCCGCGTGGAGAAAAATGAGGTCGCAGGCCCAAGGCGCGTTCGGCTTTGAGCTGGCGCGTGCCGACCCCGACCAAGATGCCGCCGACCAAGGCGACGCCGGCCCCGACCCCGATCCCGATGAACTCGTAGGTCTGCAGGTCACGGGCGCGGTCGGCGATGACGCGCGCCTCGCCGAAGCTGGCGGCGTCGGGGTTGCCCCCGCTTTGGATGCGCGCGAGGGCGTCGTTTTGCTCGTTTACTGCGACGCCAAAGGCCACCCCGGTGCCGACGGAGGTAGCGACGCCCAGTCCGAGCAGGCCGTAGCCGACGCCCCGCATGATCTTGCCTTGGCGGATCTTGCCTTCGTGCGCGGCGTCTTCGCGGGCGTCCGCGCGTCGTTGCGCGTCACTTTTCTCTTGGCTCGCTTTTTCTCGGGCTTCGGCCTCGGCCGCGGCGGCATCGAGCTCGGCTTGGCGTTTGGCCTCGAGGTCTTCGATGCGGGCCGCAACGGCGCTCGTGTCGACCCCCGGTCGCTCGGTGCGACGGTAGGTCTCGAAGTGCAAGATGGCGTCCTCCCAGCGACCCAAGCGCTCGTAGCAGAGCCCCAAGTTGAACTGAAAGTCGGGCGAGGCGTAGAGCGCGGCCGCCTCCTCGAAGGCGAGGATGGCCTTTTCGTAGGCCTCGGCCTGGTAGAGGATCGTGCCCCGCTCGAAGGCCTCTCGGGCCTGCGCGGCGGCGGCTTCGTCCTCTTCGCTCACTTTGGGCGGGGTCGACTCGCTCTTCTTCGGAGGGCCGGCGGCCCACGCCGAGCTGGAGCTCAGCGCGAGCACGAAGGCGGTCGCCACGGGATGGAGAAGTCTACGGGACATCTTAGGGGACGTGGCGTTCGGCCAAGAAGGGGAAGCTGTCGCCAAAGGCGAGGTCGTTGCTGGTCGGGTTGGTGCCCACCAAGCTCGTGGCGTCCTGACCGGTGACGGAGAGGTCGAGCAAGATGACGGCCAAGGTCACGTCGATGACCGGGTCGCTCAGGAGACGGCCGTTGGGGAAGCCCGCGGGCATCGTGGTGTCGACCTTCAGGGTGTCGGGCACGACGAGGGGCGCGGCTTGAGCGATGCAGTCGGTGACGGCACAGGGGCTCACGCCCGCGCCCATGAGGTCGTCGTCGAGGGCCTCGTGCAAGGCGGTCACGGAGGCCGTGATCTCGTCGACAAAGGTGCCGGCGGCGTCGTCGACGGGGCTGGCCTGGTTGTAGGCGTCCTTCGACATGATCACGGCCGTGCCCACGGCCGGCATGCCGACCCGGTCGATCTGCGCGTAGGCGTCGGCGGCCGCGTCGTTGAAGACGAAGGGGTCCTCACCGCTCGTCGAGCTCTCGGTACGCCCGTCGTCTTGGGCCGGGTCGTCGTCGCCGCACGCGTGCAGGGCACAGGCCGCGAGGCCGAGCGCGAGCAGGTGGGCGCGGGGAAGGGGAGCGAAGCTACGACGGGACATCACAGTCTCCCCGTGGTGGCCCAGGCCGAGAAGCTCTCGCTGCCGAGGGCGCTGGCTTCGAAGCTGACGACGACGGCGCTGGTGTTCTTGAGCGCGACGAAGTCACGGCTCGCGTCGAAGGACAAGGTGCCGGTGCTCAAGGTGTCCTGAAAACCCTGCAGGTCGAAGAAGAAAGGATCGTCGAACTGACCGCCGACCGCTCGAGCGGCGCCGTCTTCCAAGGTCTCGTCCACCGCCCCTACGAGGGGCGCGCTGCTGCCGGGGAGGCCGTCGATGCGGACACCCCAGTCGCCGGCCGAGTTTTGGCCGAAGCGAGCTTCGACGATCTCGTCGGCGAGGTTGTCGCCATCGACATCGAAGTGGATCTGGTAAAGGACGTCGGCGTCGTAGACGGGGGCTTCGGTTCGCAAGCGATAGCCGGCGAAGGTGAGCACCGCGTTGACGCGACCTTGGTCGTGCCAGACGTAGAGGTCACCGATGTCGGCGGCCGGGTCGGCGCCGGAGATGGTGCCGGCCTCCTGGTGGTCGGAGGCGTAGGCCAAAGCGGCGAAGGCGGCGAGCGGCAAGGCGATCGCCGAGGCGAGCAGACGCCGCGAAAGCGGACGTGGGGGGGTCGTGGAGCGTAATCTGGGGTAGGGCACAAGGCCTCCTCGTGAAGCGCCGCGTCGCGCATCGAGCGGCGTCACGAGGGGCTACGTGAGCCCAATGTGTACGGATCACTTTGGCGGATCGAGCAGAAGAATTTCGACCTGCGCGTGCTCACAGGCCCCGCAGGCCGCACCCAGGGGCTCGGTGCGCGAGTAGCGGGGGACCAATGACTCCTCGGCCAGGACTGACGAGTCCAAGCGGATCTCGAGCTGCAGGGCCGAAGGCCCGGTGTGGGCCCAGGCGTCGTCCTCGCGCACCGCTTGCATCCAACTGATCCGGATGTCTCGGGGCATGTCGTCGCCGGCCACGCCGATCACCGGCGCGAGCTCCACGCTCTCTTCGTCGCTCGCGCTGGGGTCGAGGGTGAACGCGCAGTCGCCGGCCGCGAGTGCCTCGAGCGTGCAGCTGGCGGTCCACGCTGCGCTGTCGCCGACCAGGCGCAGCTCGTACTCACCGGCGGCGAGGGGGTCGCCGTCGTAGCGGCTGGCCGAGATCGTCAGACCCTGACGTTCGCAATCGATCTCCAGACACGCGAGGTCACAAGCACTGCCGGCGAGGGCACCGACGGTCGCGCAGCCCGCCAAAATTCGGCGCGGGCGAGACGAACTCCAAGACATGCTCCGAAGGAGGTTCAAGATGTGTGCCGAGACCCAGAAGGGTCCCAAATCGGCGTCTTGGATGCGCTTTGGCGGCGATGCGGCGAGCGCGTCGCTTCGCGCCAAGACCCCGATGTCAGCGCAGCGACACCCTTGCCCTGTGGCGCATTGGGGCAGCGCTCAGACGAGACCGGCGCGCTTGATCAAGGTGAGGATACCGGGTGCGGCCATCCCCCAAAAGATGAAGCTCAGCCAAGGGATGCCCCAACCGGGGGAGGGCAGTCCGGAGATCCCGACCACGTAGGTGCCCGAGAGCAGGCAGGTGATCGAGAAGGCCGCGCGGATGTAGCGGGCTTGTCGGCGCTGCGCTTCGTCGCCTTGCTTTTCGAGGGTGGTGTCCGAGACCGAGAAGGCGAGCTGCCCCGACTGCAGCTGCCCGAAGAGCATCGGGATCTCGCGCGGCAAGGTCCGGGCCACGCGACTGAGGATCTGCAGGTCGCTCACGGCCATGTGCTTGAGCCGCTCGGGGCTGTAGCGCTCGGCCACCATCTTCATGATGTAGGGCTTGGCGAGCTCGATCGGATCGACGTCGGGCGCGAGGGACTTGGCCAGGCCTTCGGTGGTCACGATGGCCTTGAACATCATCGTGAAGTCCGTCGGCATGCGGACGTTGTGCTTGGTGGCGCCGCTGACCAGGTCGCCGAACAAGGTGCCGATCTCGACTTGGCTCAGCGGGACACCGATCAGGTACTTCTCGGCGATGGCGATGCAGTCCGACTCGAAGGCGCGGTAGTCGACGTAGCCCTCGGGGATGGCGAGCTCATAGAGGGTGCGGGCGACGGCCTCGAGGTCCTCGTTGAGGACCGCGTACATGATGTCGATGACCTTGTCTTTGCGGCTCGGGGACAAGCGCCCGACCATGCCGCAATCGATGAGGGCCAGGCCGCCGTCGTCTTGTACGAAGACGTTGCCGGGGTGCAAGTCGCCGTGGAAGAAGCCGTCGATGAAGAGCATCTTGTAGGCCGTGTCGAAGTAGACCTCGATCAAGGGCGTGACGTCCTCGTCGCGCTCGATGAGGTCGGAGAACTTGCGCCCCCGCATGAACTCCATGACGAGGACGGTGTCCGAGCTGAACTCCTCGTAGACGTTCGGCAAGCGGACACGCTCGTGCTCGGCGAAGTTGCGACGAAATCGCTGCAGGTTGCTGGCTTCGACGCGGTAGTCGAGCTCGGCCGCGAGGCTCTTGGCGAAGTCGCGCACCGTCCCCTTGAGGTCCATGGCCCGCGCTTGTTCGAAGGACTCTTCGATGTAGCCGGCCACCGCCTCGAGGATGTGAAGGTCGGACTGGATCTTGGGCGCGATGCCGGGGCGCTGCACCTTGACCACGACCTCTTCGCCCCCCTCGAGCGTCGCGCGGTGCACCTGGCCGATGCTGGCCGAGGCGAGCGGGGTCTCCTCGAAGCTCTCGAAGCGATCTTTCCACTCTCGTCCGAGTCTCGACTGGAGTTGGCCCTCGATCTGCTCGAAGGGGATGGGCGCGACGTCGTCTTGGAGGCGCGCGAGCTCCTTGATGATCGCGTCCGGCAAGATGTCTGGGCGCGTCGACATGATCTGCCCGAACTTCACCCAGGTGGGGCCGAGCTCGGTCAGTGCGCCGACCAGTCGCCGGCCGCTCTCGGCGCTGCCCAGGGCGGCCCGCCCGACCTCTTGTTCTTCGTACTCGAGCTGCAGCTCGCGGCGAAGTCGCAGCTGGGCGATGAACCAGCCGAAACCGTGGCGGATGAACACGCCCGCGATCTCGCGCAGGCGGACCATGTCCTTGGCCCCGGTGGCCAGCGCTCTCGAGGAGTGAACGATGGTGCGTAGCAGGGGCAAGGGCGACGCGGAGTATAGCGCCGTCGAGGGCGCGAAGGGTGGCGCGGACGCGACATCCGAGCCGATCTACGTAGAGCCGCCTGCTATCGTGCACGCATGTTCTCCCGTCGGAGTGCGGCGCGAGTGCGCCCGGCTCGGTCTGTCGGCGCGCATGCCTTCGTTTGCGCGCTCGCGTCGGCGTCGACGCTCGCGGGCTGCGGCGAAGAGACCCTGGGACAAAAGGTGGATCGTCTGACCGACGAGGCGAAGCAAGCCGGCCGCGAAGCCCTCGACGAGACGGCCAAGACCGTCAGCGACAAGGCCGGCGAAGCGGCCGATTGGGTCGCGCAAAAGCACGCCTCCGGCGAGCTGAGCGACGCGGCCCTCGGCGCGATGAAGACCGCCGGCGAGGGCATCGCCTCGGTCGCGAGCACGGGGGCGCAGCTGGCCCCGGTGGCGCTCGAGCTCGGCCAAGTGCTCTACGAGGTCGTCGACAAGGACATCGAGATCGAGCCCATTTACCAGGCCATCGACGACGCGGACAAAGCCGAGGCGCTGGACGAAGACATCGGTGACATGCCGCGGGTCGAGACCATCGACGGTCTCGAGGTCGGCTTCAAGGATGTGAGCTCGAGCGACGCCGGCAAGCGCAGCTCGGCTTCGGCCTACCTCGTCTTGTGGCGACAAGGCGACCACCTCGTAGGCTTCATCTATCGCTCGGCCTCCGAGATCGACATCGAGCGCTTCATGCAAGAGGCCCCGCGATTGATCGAAAAAGCGCGCGCGGCGACGGCCGAGGGAGCGACACCATGAGCGGCCCCGCAGACTCTCAGGCCAGCTTGGCCGCGCTCGAAAAGCGCCTGGTTCGGCGAATTTCGCAGACGAATCGCCAGTTCGAGCTCATCGACGCGGGCGACCGGGTGATGGTCGCGC
>JAUIJR010000241.1 GCA_030431075.1 Polyangia bacterium
CCCGTCGTCGCCCCCGTCGAGGCCCCCGTCGAAGACGGTGCCACCGCCGTCTTGGGATCTTCGAAGCAGCGCAGCTTGCAGGTCGCGCGCAGTTGGTCGTCGCGCATCGCGTCGCAGCCCAGCTGGCAGCCGGCCACCTCGGCGCGGCTGAAGCGGGGGGGAGAGGGGCTCGAAGTCGTGCCTGTCCCCAAGCCCAGGGCGAGCAGGCCGCCCGCCATCCACGTCGAGATCATGCCCCCCAGTGATAGGCCCGTCAGCACCACCGCAGGATAGCGCGGGGGAGCACAGCGCGCAGGGCGACTCGTGGTAAGCGATCGATGTGGCGCGGATCCTGGTCGATGCGGCCGTCTACGGAGCGGAGAGCTTCGCCGAGTTCGGCGAGCTCGAGTGCGTGGCGGGCGAGGAGATCGAGTCGATGGATCTACGTGGGGTCGAGGCCATCGTCACGCGCACGGTGACCCGCGTGGACGCCGAGTTGATCGCCCGCGCGCCCGACCTGCGCTTCGTCGGCTCGGCCAGCGCCGGCTTCGATCACGTCGACGGGCGCGCGCTGGCCAAGCGACGCATCGAGTTTGCACACGCGGCCGGTTGCAACGCCGAGGCCGTCGCGCAGTGGGTCGTCTCGGCCCTGCTGGTCGAGGGCAAGCTCGCGCCCGGGGTGCGCGTGGGCATCGTCGGGGTCGGACACGTCGGGCGGGCGCTCGTCGCCTTGTTGCGGCCCTTGGGGGTCGAGCTGATGCTCTGCGATCCACCGCGCTTCGAGGCCGGCGAGCTCGCGGCGCATCGCAGCTTGGCGGAGCTGGGCGAGGCCTGCGACCTGTTGAGTTTTCATGTGCCGCTGACCCGAGCTCCCGCCGCGCATCCGACCCTGGGCATGGTCGACGCGGCGACCTTGCGTGCCTGGCTCGCGGCCGGAAAGACGGTGATCAACTCCAGCCGCGGCGCGGTCTTCTCCTTGCCCGATCCGGAGCGCTTGGACGGCTTGCCGGGGAGCTTGTGCTTGGATGTGTGGCCGGGGGAGCCCGAGATCGACTGGCGCTACCTGCAGGGGGCCACGCGGCCTTCGGTCTTGCGCTTGGCCACCCCGCACATCGCCGGCTACACCCTCGAGGCCAAGCGGCGGGCGACGGCGATGGTCCGCCACGCGCTCGCCGAAAGTTGGGGGCGTCGCGTCGCGCCGGCGCCGACCTTGGGGCGGGCCTCGGACGCCGAGGTCGACGCGAGCTTGCCGCGCAGCGTGGGCCGGATCGCCGCCTTCGCGCGGGACGAGGCCAGCTTGGTCCGCGTCGCGCAGCTGCCGCAGGCCGAGCGCGCGGCCGCCTTCGGGGGGCTACGGGCCAACTACGCGCTCCGGCGCGATTGGTCGGCCCATGTGGCCCATCCCCGCTGGCCCGCGGATCTGGCGCGGGCCTGGTCTTTTTTGCCGCCCCAGTGATCCGCGCCCGGTTCCGGGGGACCCAAGAAGCGAAGGCGCCAGTGCCCCTGGCCATCGCTTTATGAGCCCCGCGAACCCTCAGCTTTCTTCGACTCGCCCCACCCTCGCTCCCGCGCTCGCGTCCGGCTCGGAGCTGCGCCCCGCGCGTGCCTTGCTCACACCTTTGTGGCTGGGTGCCTTGGCCCTGCTGATCGTCAACGATCACTGGCTCAAGGGCGCCGGCCTCTTGCCCGGCGCGCTCACCGGCAAGCTCTCGGACTTCGCCGGATTGGTCGTCGCGCCTGTGCTCTTTGGCACCTTGCTTCGCGTGCGCTCGCGCCCTGCGCTCGCCCTTTGCTACTTCGCCGTGGCCGCCGTGTTCTCGGCCATCCAGCTCAGCGCCGTGGCGGCCGAGAGCTGGAGCGCGCTGATGGGCCTGGTCGGCATGCCCTGGGCGATCACCCGCGACCCCAGCGACTTGATGGCGCTGGCCGTCATGCCCTTGGCCTGGCGGGCCTTCGCGCCGGTGCTCGTGCGCGAGGACAAGGCCCGCCTGGGACTTCGACGCAGCGCGACTCTGGCCGCCACCGGCACGGGCTTGGCCGCGAGCGTGGCCACGAGCCCGCCGGTCGACCTCGAGCCCTGGTACCCGGACGTCTTCGCCACCGCCTACTTGCACAACGCCTCCGACAGCGACCTGCGCGTGCTGCTGCGTCCCTTGCGTCCCGAGATCAGCTTGGACTGCGCCGCCGTGGCCGAGGACCCGGGGGCATTGCTGCCCGACGCGGCCTTTGGCCAGGGCGTGCTGTGGGAGCTCCCCGCCCGCACGACGATCGCGGCCGACGAAGAAAACGGCGACCCCAGCGTGCAAGCGCGAGCTTGTCGCGCCGTGCACGTCTCGGGCGAGACCATCGCGCCGATGATCCTCTTTTGGGACGCCGAGCTCGAGGGGCGCTGGATCCCCGGGCAGATCCTCGAAGAGGAGTCGGCCCCCAGCTGGGGCGTCGCCCTGAGCGAGGGAGACGGGCAGCTCTACGCGAGCGAAGACACGGGCCCGCAGCTGCACTGGCCGATCAGCGCGGCCCCCACCGGAGGTGAGTGCGTGGCCCCCGACGAGACCCAGCGCCTCGACTGGGCCGGCTTGCGCACGGGCAGCTACGAGCTCACCGCCATCGACTTCGGATTCGACGGCTGCATGCGCCTGGATCTGGCGACGGACACGAGCGAGCCCGAGTCCGGCTACTTGTGCATGCCCCCCGAGAAGTTCCCCTTCACGACCGGCGAGCGCGTGAGCATCACCCGCGTCGAGGGCGACCAGGGGCTGCGCATCGCCGAGGCCGAGCTCGCGCCGGGCACCGACGTCGGCCGCGAGCTGCACCTGGTCCGCGGCGGAATCCACCCGGCCATCGCCGGCGCCAACGCGGCCGGACGTGCCCTCTCGAGTTGTGAGCTGGCCGTCGATCCCGACTGCCCGGTGGCCCAGCGCCCGGCCGAGCTGCTCTTCTCGCTCGGTCAACAAAGCGCGGTGCTCGACGCCGAGAACCCCGAGGCGACCCTCGAAGTCGACCCGCAGACCCAGCTCGAGCTGACCTTCATCTTCGGCGCGGACCGCTCCTTGCTCGACACCAGCTGCGCCTCGGGCAGCACCGAGCTCGGCGCCGAGATCGAGTACCTGGCCGTGCTGCGGCCCGCCAACTGAGCCGAAAAAATCCGCCCGAGCCTCCCGCAACTTTGATCCGAACCCGCCTTCGTTGGACCAACTCCACGAGATTCGACCCATGTCTTTGCTTCCCTCGATGAACCTTCGCCCTTCCCGTCTTCGCCGCTCGCTTTTGAGCACGAGCTTGGCCAGCTTGCTCGCGCTGGGCGCAGTCAGCGGCTGCGCCGACGCCAGCTCGGACGGGGGCATCGCCGGCCACGAGGGCTCCGGCGTCGGCCAAGGCGGCGCCCAGGACTTCGGACAGTTCAAGGAGATCCTCGAAGATGGGGGCATCCCGGGGCCCGAGACCCTCGACGACGTGGGCTTTTTCAACGAGCACAAGATCGAGCTGCCGGCACCGGACTGCGGCGAGGACGTGTGCATCCACGGGCTGCTCGGCGTGATGGGCAACATGATCAGCGGCTCGAACTGCACGACGGTGCTCATCGGCATGAACACGCCGATCGACGCCAGCGAGCTCGAGCGACCGCCGCTCAACTTGGCCTTGGCCGTGGACGTCAGCGGCTCGATGGCGGGAGAGTCGATCAACGCCGTACGCGAGGGCCTGCAAAAGATGATGGCCGAGCTGCGTCCCGAGGACCGCGTCACCTTGGTGGCCTTCTCGACGGAGGCGGCAGTGATCGTCGAGTCCGTGGCCCCCGACGACGCCAACTTGGGGATCGCCATCGCCAACCTCACCCCCAACGGCGGCACCAACATCTACGACGGCCTGCGCAGCGCCTACGAGATCGTCGACGCGTACAAGGACCCGGCGCGACAAAACCGGGTGATCTTGCTCAGCGACGGGCTGGCCACCGCCGGCATCACCCAAGGCGAGCGCATCTTGGGCCTGGCCAGCGCCTACGGCGAGCGTGACTTGGGCCTGACCACCATCGGGCTCGGGAGCGAGTTCGACGTCGAGCTGATGCGCGGCTTGTCCGAGCAGGGGGCGGGGAGCTTTTACTTCGTCGAGGATCCGCAGGCCATCGACGAGGTCTTCGTCGAGGAGGCGAACAGCTTTTTGGTGCCGCTGGCGCGTCGCGTCGAGATCGACCTCGACATCTTCGCCGGCTACGACCTGCGTCGCGTCTACGGCACCAAGCAGTTCGAGATCGTGGGCAACTCGGCCTTCGTCGAGATTCCGACCCTCCAGATCGCACACCGCAGCTCGGCCAGCGAGCAAGAAAACGGTCGGCGCGGCGGCGGCGGGGCCATCTTGGTCGAGCTCTTGCCGACCGGCGACGCGCCCCAAAGCGTGGGCGACTTGAACTTCGTCTACGACAAGCCCGACGGCAGCGGCGCGGTCACCCAAGAGGTGAAGGTGCTCTCGCCGCTCGATCCCTGGGAGACGCCGGTGGGCGGTCACTTCGAGCACGGCAGTGTCGAGAAGGGCTTCGTGATGCTCAACTTGTACGTGGGCTTTCAGATGGCCGCCGAGCGCGCCAAGGCCGGCGACGACGCGGGCGCGCTGGCCGTCTTGAACTCCCTCGAGCAAAATGTGGGCGGCTGGGAGAGCGAAAACCCCGATGCCGACATCGAAGACGATCTCGTCTACGTGCGCTTGTTCATCGAGAACCTGCGCGCGCGCAACGGGGGCACGCAATCGCCCTCGCCGGTCAGTCCCGAGCCCTGGCCCGCCGACTGAGGACCGGGCTGGCTACGCGCCGCGCCTGGGGTAAGCTCCGCGAGATGGCCAGCTCGCGGAGCCTCATCTTTTCTTCGACCCTGATCCTCGCGCTCGTCTCCGGGTGCGGGGGCAAGCAAGACGCGAAGCCGAACCCGACGCAGTCTTCGCCGCGCGCGATGGATGGCGGGGCAGCCGGCGCCGCCGAGCCCGGGCCAGACAAGCCCAGCGACGCGCGTGTCGCGGCTTCGCGGGCGGTCAAGTCGGACGCCTTTCACAAGGCCAACCCGCAGCTCGGCATGAAGCCGCCGCCGGCTCCCTCGGCCCCCAAGAAGATCGACTTCAACGACGAGACGCGTCGCGACGTCGTCGACACCCTCGGCTACACCGTGCCCCAACAGTGGGACACGCAAACGCCCAACAACAAGATGCGCCTCGCCCAGTACGACGTGCCCGGAGAAGGGGGTGGCGCTTCGCTCGTGCTCTATCGCTTCCCCGGTGGCGGAGGGACGGCCCAGCAGAACATCGACCGTTGGGTGACGCAGTTCGAGGGCGAAGGCGGCAAGCCGGTGAGCGAGACCATGAAGGTCGCCAAGACGACGCAGGCCGGCTTCGAGCTGACCACGGTCGACATGGCGGGGACCTATTCGCCGCCCGCCATGGCCCCCGGCGCCCCGCGGGCGGCCCCCATGCCCAACACGCGGATGCTCGCGGCCATCGTCGAGGGCGACGGCAACCCCTACTTCCTCAAGCTGCTCGGCCCCAAGGCGACGGTCGACGCCTGGGCTCCGCAGTTCGACGCCATGGTCGCGTCGATCGACAAGGGCCAATGAGATCGGGGCCAATGAGATGAAGACACACGCGTGGCTCAATCTCCTCGGCGCGCTGGCGCTGCTCTCCTCGATCAGTGCCTGTGACGACGCGGGCCCGAGCGAGGCGGCCGCCGCCACCCCGAGCGCGGCCGCAGTCGAGACGCAGACCGTCTACCTCGCCGTCGATGGCATGCACTGCGAGCCTTGCACCACGGCCATCGCCGACGCGGTCGGCAAGCTCGAGGGCGTCGAGAGCGTGAAGGTCGAGCTCGAGGCCGCTTTCGCCACCGTCGAGTTGGCGCCCGGGAAGACCAGCTCCCAGGAGCTGGTCGCGACCATCAATCGACTCGGCTACACGGCCACGATCATCGACGGTCCTCGCGAGGCGCCCCCCAGCCCCAGCCCAGACGCAGCGCCAAGTTGAGCGCGGGGCCGCGAAAGCTCGCGACCTCCTCACCCAAGGCGATGCCGGTCGGCGCCCAGATCCGCCAGCCTCCGGCCAGCTCGCCCCCGATCTCGAAGCGTGAGCTGGGGGCGAAAGCGAAGCGAAGGCCCAGACGGGGCCCGCCGCTGCTGGCGTTGAAGGCCCGCTCGCCGAGGGCAGGGTCGCTGCTGCGGCCCCGCAAGCGCGACAAGGCGAGCTCGACGCCCAAGGCAATCTCGACTCGAGCGCGTCGCGCGAGGGGACGCGTCCACCGGCCCTCGAAGCGCGCCGGAAACTCGAGCATGTCGGTGGCGCCGACCTCGATGGGGCGCCGGCCAAAGGCAAAGCCGAGGCCCACGCCAAAGCCCCAGTGTGGGTGCGGATAGCGAGCGTAGGCGAGGTTGGCCAGGGCCCAGGGGCGGGGGGCCAAGGCGCTTCCGAAGCCCGCGCCGGCGTCGATCTCGAAGCGGTTGCGGCTCGGGACCGCGGGCGTCGGTGAGGGGGGCGGCGCGGCTTTTTCGGGCGCCGCATCTGCGGCGACGGGATCGGGATCGGGCGCCCGAGCAGGCGCCGGCTCGGTGGGGGGCAAGAGCTCGGGGGCTTCGGCCGGGACTTCGGCCGGCGACGACACGGCCGGTATCGACGCTTCGGCCAGCAGCTCGAACAAGGGGAGCGCGGCCAAGGCCACGATGCGCTCGCGGTGCGGATCCGCGTCCTCGGGGGCGGGGAGCCAGCGTTCGACCGAGGTCGACGCAGGCTCGCCCCTCGTCGCCGAGACCGGCGCGGGCGCGAGCTCGAGGTGCACCATCTCGGCCTCGCAGCGGACGCGCAGTCGATGCTGCGGGGAGGCGGAGGCGACGGGCGTGCGTTCTTGTTCCAGGGCCTCGCGGATCTGGGCAGCGAGGGTCTCCCCGGACAAGGTGGGGCAACTGGGCTCGACCTCGACTTCGAGCACGAACTCCGCGGGCAGGGGATCGGCCGCGCGCGCCACCGGCGAGGGGCCGACCAGCGCCGCGAGGGCGATCGCCACGGCGCCACGGTGCGTCGCGCGAGGCTTCACGGCAGATGGGCGCGCAGGGCCTCGGCGTGGAGGCCACCCGGGTAGGCGTCGAGGTAGCGGCGGGCGGCATCGCGGGCGGCGTCGATCCGACCCGCGGCCAGCCACGCTCGGTGGGCGTCGTAGAGGGCGTCTTCGGCCAGGGAGCGTCCACCGTAGCGGGCGGCGTAGGCTTCGAAGGCTTCGGCCGCGGCGACGTGGTGCCCGCGTCGGCTCTCGACGCGGCCGAGCTCGATCCACGCCAGCGGCGGCGCCGAGCTGCTGGTGCGACCCTCGACCACGCGGCGCAGGGCCTCGGCGCTGCGCTCGAGCTCGCCGCGACTTCGGGCCTGGCGCGCACGGTCCATCCAGGCCTCCGCGCTGTTCTCGGGCGTGGCGTCGGGCGTCCTCGCAGGCGCGACCTTGGCCGCCGTCGCGGTCGGCGAGGGCTTCGCGGCCGCGGGGGCGGCGGTCGGCCACGCGCGGGGCGTCCCGCGCTCGAGCTGCAAGTCTTCGCCCGCGCGCAAGGTCAAGGCGCGCTCACCATCGTCGAGTTGGATCTCGCCCTGCTCGACGCGCAAGGTCACCCGCTCGGCGTCGAGCTCGGCGTGAAAGCTCGCGCCTTGAACGATGACGTAGAGGTGCGCGACCTCGACGACGACGGGCGGGCCGGCCGTCTCGGACTCGACTTCGTAGTGCACGGCGCCGGCTTCTTGCGCCAGCGAAGGGCCTGGCGAATGCGCCTGCAGGCCGCGGCCGCGAACTTGGCTGTCGGCCTCGAGGACACGAACCTTGGCGCCCTCTTCGAGGCGCGCGCGGGCGCCGGGGGCGAAGGCCAAGACGGAGCGGGCATCGGCGTCGGCGAGCAGGGGGGGCGTGCCCAAGCTCGGGCGGGCAGCGCTCGCGCGCGGACCCCTCGAGGGCGTGAGCGGCGAGGGGGCGGCTTCGCCCGAGGAAGGGGCGGCCGCGGGCACGCTCGACCCCGCCGCGAGGGGGGTCGCCTCGGGTTGGCGAGCCATGGCCCAACCGGCCGCGGCGGCCATCCCTGCGAGCAAGGTGGCGGCGGCCAGCCCGATCCCGAGGCGGCTCCATCCGCGTGGCGCTTGGCTTGCGGGCGTCGCGGGAGTGCGGGGGCGCTCCAGCTCGGCCTCGATCGCGCGCCAGCTTCGTTGGCCGGCGAGCTCGTCCCAGGGCGTCTCGATGCGCTCGGGCAAGGTGGCGTAGCGCGGCTCATCCACGGCGGGACACCTCCGCTTGGGCGGCCGCGAGGGAGGCGGCGTGACCGGGGGGCAAGCGCCGGTCGAGGCGGGACTGGGCCTTTCGGATCCGGCGCTTCACGGTGGCGATGGAGACCTCGCACATCTCGGCCACCTCGGCCAGCGCGTAGCCCT
>JAUIJR010000242.1 GCA_030431075.1 Polyangia bacterium
TCTCTTCACTGCTCTCTTCACCGGTCTCCGTGCCCTCTTCACTCGACGCTTCGGCTTCAACCTCCGAATCGAGGGCCCCATCAGATCCACAAGCCCCCAGGATCGCCACCAGAGCCAGCAGATGCCGGCGCCTCGAGCCACGTTTCATGGCTGTAACATTAGCACCCAAGGTGTGGCCGCTGGTAGCTTGGGGCGATGCAGCGCGTCCTCCTCGTCCTTCTCGGTGGACTCACAGCCACCTCGGCCTGCAGCTCGACGGGAGGCGCCGAAGAAAGCGGCGAGACCAGCGGCACGAGCGGCTCTGGCGCTGCGCTGAGCGACGACTTCGACGAGATGCCGGGCGCGAACGCCTACCTCGGCGGCCTGGACGCCGAGAACTGGGTCGAGGACCAGTACATCACCCCGCACGCCGGAACCCAGGTCTTCGCCTCGGGCAACGGCAACGCCTCGACGACCTTCCCCGACCTGGGCATCACCAAGGAGCTCGGCGGGAGCATCGGCGCCGGCCCCTACGGTGTCTCCTTCTTCGTCGCGGTGGACTTGGAGAACTCGATGGGCGTCGAGTTGAGCGACTTCAGCGAGCTTTGGATCGGTGGCCCGGCCGGCACGATGGAGTGGGTCTCGACGCCGCAGCCCACCAGCGAGGACGTCTGGGTCGAGTGGCAGGGCGTCTACACCCCCGCCGCCGAGGAAGTGGGCACGCCCTTTCGCTTCCACGCGGTCTTCGACCTCGACGGCGAACACTCGGTCTCGATCGACGGCCCGGTGACGGCGAGCGAGCTGCAGCAGTGAGCGGGGTCAGCCTCAGCCGTCTACGCGCGTGAGCTGGGGCAGCTCGGCGATGGGGATGAGCGGCCCGACTTCGATGAGGGGACCGGTCATCGGCGGGAGCGGAGAGCAGCTGCCCATGAACTCCATCGAGCCCTCGCCGGTGAACTCCGGCCCGCGCTCGTACCAGCTCTCGGAGATGATGTTCCACAAAGGGGCCTCACCCTGCCCCGCGCAGCTGCGCCCATCGGTCAGCAAGGTCCCGGTGCAGTCCGTATTACTCCACGGAACCGGAATGCCGTTGCCGGGTTCGACGACGATCCCGGCGCCTTGGGCCCCGCAGTAGAGCTGTTGACCAGGGCCCTCCCGAAGCATGCAAAGTGCACCCCACGCGGCGATCCATAGGCCCGCATCGCCCACGCGTTCGCCCTCGGCGTCGAAATAGCCGAGTTCGGCGACTTCGGATCCGTCGACGACTTCGGCGCGGATCGACGGCAAGGTCGTTGGAGCCACCTCCGCGCCGACGAGAACACCGACGCTTCCCGGAACACCGGACGTGCACGCATCACCGGCGAGTTCGTAGACGGCGGAGCTCAACTCTCCGGCTTCGAAGTAGCGAGGCGCCGGCAAGGCACACTCGTCGCTGGTGTCGCCGCGATCGATCAGCATCTGCGGGGCGCAGGTCGCATCGCCGTAGATGGGCTCGCCCACCGCCTGGGTGCAGCCCTCGTCAGCGTAGCGATCGGTCCACACGGAGGTGAGCTCGACGGGCACGCAACGCCCATCCACCTCACTGGGGACACAGGGCACCGAACGACCGGAATCCAGGTAGCCACCGGGAAGCCGGGAGCCGTCTGCGCCGTCGTAGCTGATCACCACGAGGCCCTCGGCCATGCTCCGCTCTCGCCGTTCCAAGCTGACCAGATCGGTGGCCGGGATCTCCGACACGGCGAAGAGCGGTTGATCGGCCGACTGGGCCGCCGTGCAGCCCTCCGGGCCTCGGCGATAGATGTCCTGCGTGGGCACGGACCGGTCCCAGTCGATCCGGTAGCTCGCGTAGTTCGAGACGTGGTCGCAGCTGGTGCTGCGCGTGCGCGCGTAGGCGAAGTCGAAGCCCTCCCCCGTGGGACCCATGAAGACGGGCTCGGAGCACTGTGCGTCGAGGTAGACGACGTCCATGAAATAGGTCGGCAAACAACGCATCTGCCCGTCGTCCGCCAGGCCGGGTGTGCAGACCGTGTCGAGTTCGGAGTCGAAGACTCGCTCGAAGACTCGCGCGCCCCCCTCCGCTTCGAGGTACTGCGCCAAAAGTCGCGTCCCGCTCGTCGGTCGCGCGGCATCGTCGTCACCGGTGGTCGTCCCTTCCTCCGTCTCGGTGCCCTCTTCTTCCGACGCGGACGTCTCCGAGGAACCAGGGGCACCGCAAGCGGCGAGGCCCGACGAAAGGGAGATCAGGAGCAGGGTCTGGGTGCGGGAGATGATTCGTCGATGGGTGGGAGCGTGAAAAGTGAGAGGCACGGCGCAAGGTACAGACACCTACAGGCCGGGTCTTTCCGGCAGCACGACTCGCCGCAATCGCGGGAAGCCTGTACCTCGGGCCGGGAGGCCTCGGCGAATCGAGAGAGGACCCCGCCGAGCTTTTAGTACGCGACCGCCATGCCGCCGTCGCGCTCGATGTCGGCGACGGCTCGGTAGCCGCCCGTTTCGGGATCGACTTCGATGCAGTTGGCGTGCCCGATTCGGCCGCGCATCCTGATCTCGTGGCCCTTGGCTTCGAGGGCCTTTTGGAGCTCGGGGTCGATGCCTTCTTCGGTCCAGATCATGTCGGGCTTCCATTGATGGTGGAAGCGATGCTCTTTGACGGCGCGTGAGAGATCGTGGCCGTAGTCGACGATCTGGATGAGGATCTGCGCGACGGTGGTCGTGATGGTCGGACCGCCAGGCGAACCGAGGACGGCCCGAAGGGCGCCATCCTTCACCAAGATGGTCGGCGTCATCGAGCTGAGCATCCGCTTTTTGGGCTCGATGGCGTTTTGCGGGCCCTGAACGAGTCCGAACATGTTCGGCGAGCCGGGCTTGGACGTGAAGTCGTCCATCTCGTTGTTGAGGATCACCCCGGTGCCGGGGATCACCACCTTGGCCCCGAAACCACCGTTGAGGGTGAAGGTGTTGGCCACCGCGTTGCCGGCATCGTCGACGACCGAAAAGTGGGTCGTCTGCTCCGACTCTTGGGGCGGCACGCCGGCACCGATCGTCTCGGAGTCCGTTGCGTGATCGGGGTCGATGTCGGCGATGCGCTGGTCGATGTAGCTGACGTCGAGCAGGGTCTTCATCGGCACGTCGATGAAGTCCGGATCACCGAGCAGCAAGTTGCGGTCGGCGTAGGTGCGACGCAGGGTCTCGACGTAGTAGTGCAGCTGGTCGGGCGAATGCCAGTCGCGCTCGTGCTGGGCGAGGGCCGCGTTGGCGGCGAGGATCTGGCGTAGGACCACCCCGCCCGCCGAAGGGGGCGGCATGGCGATGACCTCGTAGCCCCGGTAGTCGAAGACCAGCGGTTGTCGCTCGACGGCGACGTAGTTGCCCAGGTCTTCGGCCGTCCAGATCCCGCCGAGGGCCTGCACTTCCTTGGCCATCGTCTCGGCCAAGGGGCCTCGATAAAAGGCGCTCGGATCGGCCGAGATGGCGGTCAGCGTCTTGGCCAGGTCGGGCTGGCGCCAAAGGTCTCCCTCGGCCAACTCACCACCATCGGCCTTGGCGAAGATCGCGGCCGAGTCTTCGTAGCCGTACTCCTTCATCCGTTTGACCGCGTAGGCCAAGTCCTCGGCGTGATGGCGATCGAGGGCCCAGCCCTTCTCGGCGAGCTCGATGGCCGGGGCGACCAGCTCCTCCCAGGGCAAGCTCCCCCACTTTTGGTGGGCGTAAGCGAAGCCCGCGACCACGCCGGGGATCCCCGCCGCCCGTGGACCGCGACGGCTGTCTTCGGTCACCTCGCCTTTTGCGTCGAGGTACATGTCTCGGCTGGCCTTGCCGGGCGCCATCTCGCGGTAGTCGATGGCAAAGCTGCTGCCGTCCGCCATGCGCACGACCATGAATCCGCCGCCGCCGATGTTGCCGGCCGAGGGGTGCGTGACCCCCAAAGCGAGGCCCGTGGCCACAGCCGCGTCGACCGCGTTGCCGCCGCGTTGGAGCACGGCGAGGCCGATCTTCGAGGCGTTGGCCTCGGCCGAGGTCACCGCGCCATGGATGCCGACGGCGGTGCCCTCGTCCCCGGGGTCCTTGGCCGGCAAGCTTCGCGCCGGCGAGTCGGGCTGCTCGAGCTCGCCCGTCGCAGGTGCCGGCGTGGGTGCCGGTTCGACCGACTCGGGACCGCGACAGGCCCCGGCCAAAAGCAGGCCGACGAGCAGGCGCCGCGAGGGTCGAGCGAGAAGTGAGCGCACGCCGAAGAACATCGCTGGGCAGGGTAACGGGGCGGCTTGGGCGTGCAAAGTCGGGCCCGCCGCGCGTGCCTCGAAGAGCGTCCAGAACCACCAAAAGAGGGCTTGACACCCCCGGGCAGACGAGTATCTTCCGGCTTCCTCCGAGGAGGCCCTACCCCTCCAAATCCAAGGAGGACGCTCTTCGGGGATCGTCTAAGGGTAGGACTGAGGTTTCTGGTACCTCCAATCAAGGTTCGAATCCTTGTCCCCGAGCCCCGGCTCCCAACCCGGGCAGCCACCCCGGCCCCATAGTTCAGCGGTTAGAACGGCGGCCTCTCACGCCGCAAACCAGGGTTCGATTCCCTGTGGGGTCACCAAGCCTCCTCCCTCCCGGGAGGGGGCTTTTCTTCATTTTCGGGCCCCGTCTCGGGTCTACGGGGCTGGCCATTCGCGGCGCCAGCGGGCAGTCTTCGCTTCGATGTCCGCCTCAGCCGTCCGAGACCCCGGAGCCTCGCGTCCGGACTGGGAAGCGGCGCTCGAGCCGAGCGCCCTGGGGCTGGACGACGCGGCGGAGCTGCCTTTCGACTACTGGCCCGGTGCGACCGAGTCCCCCCTGCTCTTGAGCTTTCCGCATGTCGGCCTGTCCTGGCCGGCCGAGATCGATCCGCGTCCCCAGGTGAGCTTCGCCCGCAACGCCGACTTCGAAGTCGACGCGATCTACCCGCCCCCAGGCCGTTGTCCGGCCGCGCGGGTGCGAGCGCGCTTCAGTCGCCTGCTGGTCGATCTCAATCGGGCCGACGATGACGTCTCGGCGCGATTGGTGCCCGACCACCCCTCGCCGCGCCCGCGCGCGCAAGCCGGCGGCGGGGCCGCCAACGGGATCGAGAACCGCGGCGTCCTTTGGACCCACGCGGTTGGCCGGATCCCCATCTTGCGCGAGCTCTCCTACGCCGACTTCGAAGCGCGCTTGGACCGCTACCACCGGCCCTACCACCGCGCCATCCAATCCCTGCTCGACGCCCGCGTACAGCGTTTTGGCTACGCGATCTTGTTGGATGCCCATTCGATGCCCAGCGCGGTGCCCCGCGACCTGGTGCTCGGTACGCTCGACGGCGCAAGCTGCAGCGAGGCCCTACAGAACGCCGCGCACGCCGCGCTTGACGCCGACGAGGCACTCGCTTGCGCGCTGAACCGCCCCTACCGCGGGGGCGAAATCGTGCGGCGCTTCGGCAGACCCGATCACAAGGTGCACGCGTTGCAGCTCGAGGTGAATCGGGGGCTGTACATGGACGAGTTGCGCCTCCAGTTGCATGTGGACGGGTCTGAGGCGCAAAATCCAGCCGGTCGTGGTCATCCAGCCGCGCCGAAGCTCCTCGCCGCCATCGGCGCGCTCGTGGATTTACTCGCCGACCCAAATCGCCACTCGGACCTGAACGTAAAGTGAGGGTCCGCGGCACCGCCTGAAATTTCGACGGTGGCGCCCACTCGATCTCCCCCCTTCTCTTGTCCTCCAAGACGCCCGGAAGCTAGACTCCCCCAACCCATTTTTGCGCGCCCAGTGCGAAAGGACCCGAACTGGTGACCCCCCCAAACAACGACGCGGATGCCTTCGACGACCTCCTCGGCCAACTGGTCGACGAGCTGGCAATGACGCCAGCCGCGGAGCCCGAGCCCGAACCTGAACCCGAGCCCGAGCCCGAGCCCGTTGCACCACCGCCCTCGGCGATGCCTGCAGCGGCGATGGCCGCCCCACCGCCGAAGAGCAACACCGTAGCCATCGTCGCCATCTTGGCGATTGCGATCATCGGTGCTGCCGTCGCCGTGGCGCTGATTCTCAAGGGTGGCGATGAACCGGCCCCCTCGGCCCAAGCCGATGCGAAGCCCGCCACTGGTGCCGCCGCGGCGACGGGAGCCCTTCCGCCCACACCAGGTGCAAACCCGACGCCCGCCACGGGCGCCGCGGCGACCGGTGCCACGGGTGCTGCCGCCACCGGTGCGACCGGTGCTGCCGCCACCGGGGCGACCGGTGCCGCCGCCACTGGGGCGACCGGAACGACCGGTGCCACCGGCGAGGCGACGCCGCCCCCGGTGAAGAAGAAGAAAAAAAAGAAAAAAAAGAAAAAGAAGAAGACGACCACCAAGACGACGAAGAAGAAAGCTTCCTTCGACGATCTCTAGGATTCGATGATGCGTACCTTGCGAAACTCCATCGCCTTCACCCTCGCCCTCGCCGTGCCCACCACGGCCTTGGCCCAAGTTCCGCCCCCGCCCACCGCTGCGGCCCCCGAAGCTGCGCCCGCCGAGGCCGAGGTCTTCCCGCCGCCGGAAGACGCGGCCCTTCCCGAGGACCAAAAGCCCGAGAAGGCGAAAGAGCTCTACATCGAAGCCGAAGGCCTCGTGGAGAACGGCGACTGGACGGGCGCGACGCCGCTTTACGAGCGCGCCTACTACCTCGTCCCCGGCAAGCACGGCTTCGCCTACAAGGTCGGCATCGCGGCGTACAACTCCACGCCGCGCGACTGCAACAAGGCCGACGACTACCTTCGCCACTACATCAAGTACGAAGACCCCAACAAGCACCCCGACTGGATCGACGAAGCGAAGCGGATCCTCGGAGAGATCGCCGTCAGCGGTTGCAAAGTCGAAGAGGCCGCTGCCCCGGCCGAGACCACGACCACCACCACCGAGCCCGAAGACACGGGTCCGGTGACCGGTGAGGGACCCACCTTCGTCACCGCCGAAGAAGAGCGCCGCCAAGCGGCGGAGGCCGAAGCGGCCCAACGTGACGCGGGCAAGCGCTCCGGCATGTTCAAAGGCGGCATCGCCCTGGCCGCCATCGGTGGCGTCGCCCTCATCGGCGGCACCGTGACCTTGGTGATGTCCAACCAGCGCACCAACCAGCTGGCCGACCTCAGCTCCAGCTCGCTCGAGCACACGAACACCGGTTTCCCGAGCGGCGACTGGGACTGCCGCGTGCCGGGCGACCCCTGCCCCTCGGATCTCGACCAGCAGCGCAAGACGCTCAACGGCGCGAGCTACGGCTTGCTGATCGGTGGCGGCGTGCTCGCGGTCACCGGCGTCGCGCTCATCGTCGTGGACAACTCCAAGAAAAAGAAGAAGGCGGCCTCCGTGACCCCCGTGGTCGGACCCGGCTTCACCGGTGCCTCCGCCACCATGCGCTTCTAGCCATGGCAAAAGGCCAGCGTGCCGACGAGCGCGCCCTGCTTCGGCAGCGGCGCGCTCGTGAATTGGGGACCTTGGGCCTGGGCAAGGACGCCCGGGTGCTCATGGCCTACCCGAGTCCCTACCGAGCGGGGATGTCGAGCCTCGGCTACCAAACCCTCTATCGCCAGCTGAACGAGGCCGGCATCTGGGCGCACCGCGCCTTTTTGCCCGACGCATGGGAGTCGCTGTCCTTGCCCTGGCCAGCGCCGAGGCTTCCGGTGCTCAGCTACGAGGCCGAGCGCCCCTTTTCGGACTACCCCATCATCGCCATCTCCGTCGCCTACGAGCTCGAGGTCGCGGGCTTGATTCGCCTCTTCGAAGGCACCGGCGTCCCCCTGCGCAGCGCCGAGCGAGGTCCTCGCGACCCGGTCGTCATCATCGGGGGCCCGCTGACCACGACGAACCCCGCCGTGGTCTTGCCCTTTGCCGATCTGCTGATCTTTGGCGAGGGCGAAGAGCTGCTCCCGCAGGCGATCCAGACCATCCTCGACAGCCCTGGGCGCGCAGCCTCGCTCGACGCCTGCCGGGCTCTGCCTCACACCTTGGTCGGCCCTCTCGGCCCCGAGGCCGTCGACGCGTATCCCAACTCGGCGAAGGTCGACCCATCCCATCTCCCAGCGCATTCCGCCGTACTCACACCCGACTCGGAGCTCGCCGACATGTTCTTGGTCGAGCCCGAGCGGGGCTGTTCTCGGGGCTGCACCTTTTGTGTGATGCGGGGACCGAGCACCGGCGGGATGCGTCTTCTTCCCCGCACACGTCCGATGGAGTTGGTGCCTGAGGCGGCCAAGAAAGTCGGACTCGTCGGGGCCGCCGTGACCGATCACCCCCAACTCGAGCAGCTCGTGGCCGACATCGTCGACAGCGGACGTGGTCTCGGCATCTCGAGTCTACGTGCCGACCGTCTCACCCCGACCCTGGTCCGAAACCTGGCCCGCGGCGGGTACCGAACGATCACCGTCGCCTCC
>JAUIJR010000243.1 GCA_030431075.1 Polyangia bacterium
CACGCGGAGGCGGACCGCCGCCACCCCCCGGAGGTGGCCCGCCGCCCCCGCCCGGAAAGCCTTCGAACGTGCCGACGGCCGCGCACAAGGTGGTCTCGGCCAACGTGCCGACCCCCGGTGGCGGACCGCCCAAGCCCAAGGGTCGTACGCGGGCCAAGACGATGCTCATGTCGCCCAAGCAGGCGCCCGTGGGCATGGCCGGACCGCCATCGAAACCCAAGCCTCCGGCGCCCAAGCCCAAGCCCAAGCCCAAGGCGGCCAGCTACGAGGCGCCGTCTTCGGGCAGCGACTTCGACTGGGACGACGACGAGCTCGAGACGCGGCTCTTCGACGAGCCTCCGGCGGGCGGCGCCGAGGCCTCGCAGTCTTCGGGCCCGGCCCCGCGTGCCGCGGCCATGCCCATCGCCACCGGCGCACCGCCCCCCGCGGCGGCCTCCGGCTCGATGCCGGCGACACCGCCTGCACCGGCTCCCGCCTCGGCCCAGCTCCCGCAGCCCGGCGCGGCCCGGCCTCCCGGTCCCATGGCCAGTCCGATGGGCGGCGTGTCCAGCCCCTCGATGTCCGGGCCCGCGATGTCGAGCCCCTCGATGTCCCAGCCGATGTCGAGCCCCTCGATGTCGCAACCGATGCCCCAGCCGATGGCAGCGCCCTCGATGTCGGCGCCCGTCATGGCGGCGCCCATCGACGACGAACCCCGCCGCGGCACCCCGATCTGGGTGTGGCTGGTCGCGGCCATCGTCGGCGTCGGCCTCATCGTCGGCATCGCGCTGCTACTGACCCGTGACAAGGGTGGCGAGGCCGTGGCCGACGCCGGCACGGGATCCACCGCGGGCACCGGCGCCGCCGCGGCGGCCGCGGGCAGTGTCTCGCTGGCCCTCAGCCCGGCCGACGCGGTCGTCAAAGTCGACGGCACGGAGATCGCGGGCAGCGGCTCGCCGCGTGTCCTTCCGGACATCTCGGCCGGAAGCCACAAGATCGAGGTCATCAAGGACGGCGACTTCCTGCCCTTCACGCAAGACGTGACGGTCACCGCAGGGCAAGCGCTGCCCTTGGACGTGAAGCTGCAGCTCGCCAAGGTGACGATCACCGTCAACTCGGACCCCGCTTCGACCAAGGTCACTTTGGTCGGCGGCGAAAAAGACGTCGACTTGGGCTCGGGCGCGAGCGTGAAGCACAACCTCACGCGCCAAGCCGGGGTGTCCTACAAGCTTCACGGCGAGGCCAAGGGCTACCTGCCCGCCGACGTGCCGCTGGTCTTCGACGGTCAGGCGGCCCAGAGCTTCGCGCTGAGCTTGGTGCCCGACCCCGACGCCAAGCCGACCAAGAAGGTCACCAAAAAGAAGGTCGGCACGAAGAAGGTCGCCAAGGCCAAGACGGCCGAGCTTCGGATCGGCGTCGCGCCCGGCAACCCGCCCGCGGACGTCTACGTCGACGGCCGCAAACAGTCCAAGAAGACCCCGGTCTTCGTGAAGGTCTCGCCCGGCAGCCACACCGTGAAGTGGGTGTGGGGCTCCGCCTCCTCGACCCAAAAAGTGTCGATCGGCGACGGCGAGTCCAAGACCCTCAAGGGCAAGCGCTGAGTTCGGCCGCTCGCTGAGCCCGGGTCTTCGCCGAGCCGGGCCGCCGGAGTCAGTCGTCGCGGCCCGCGTCGTCTTCGGCCGGCGCGCGCGCGGCCTCGTCGCGCACGATGGCGTACACGACGTCGTCCAAGTAGGGGTAGGCGGCGTTGCGCTCGGCGTAGAAGCTCCGTCGCAGCTCGACGACGTGCTCGAAGCGACGCTCGCCGACGATCTCGCTGAGCTTCTGGCGCAAGACGCGTTGGTAGTCGGGGTCCTCGGTCGCCAGCAGCTGCGACTCGAGAAACTGAATCGTCAGCTCATCGACCGAGCCTTGGGTCACCAAGGTGGCCGCGAGCTGTCGCACCAAGGGGGGCGCCCCGAAGGCGGCGGCGCGGCGCACCAGCTCGGTCGCCTCGCGCTTGGCCTCGTTCACCTCTTCGGCGCTGAAGCCCGCCTCCTCGGTCACGTCGCGCGAGAGGATCATCGCCAGCGCGAAGAGCATCTCGTGGTCCTCGGGAAAGCGCGCGAGGCCCTCGCGGTAGATCTCGATCGCCGTGCGCACCATGTCGCCCCCGATCGCCTTGCCGTTGTAGATGACGACGACACCGCCCCAGGCGTAGGGGCGCCGAAAGGTCGGCACGAGCTCGTTCACCACCCGCAGGTAGCTGCGGACCCAGTCGTAGTTCTCGCGCCCCAAGGCCGAGCCCGCGAAGATGACCGCCCGGATCCAGATCAGGTCAGCCAGCGCCTCGCGGTAGCCCACGCTCATCAAGCTCAGGTGCTGCGAGGAGGGCAGGTACAAGAGGTCCTCGTCCTCCGGCCACGCCTCGCGCGCCTCTTTGGCCACGCCGTGGGCCATGTGGGCCCCCAAGGCAGCGCTCAAGGCGATCGGGAGAGCGAGTCGCACGGGTAGAGGGTACCGAAGCTCGAGGTGATGTGGGGAGCTGGTCGAGTCCCCGCCCGGTCATTCTGGACGGACCCACAAAAAAACGGAGGAGGGGCCAAAGCCCGCTCCTCCGTCTTCGCGGATCGAGATCCGCCGTCGACTACTCGACGTCGTTCTCGATGAAGAGACCGGCGGCACCGTTGACGCCGCTGGAGTCGGCGGCACCGGAGCGCTCGTAGGTGGAGAAGATGCCGTCGTCGTCCAGGTCGCCGAAGGCGGAGGCCGAGAACTGGCACTGACCAAAACCGTCGCTCACGTTGTTCGAGTACACGAACTGGTAGTGGAAGTAGTGACCCTGCTCTTGCTGGAAGTTCAGGCCGTTCCACACGGTGTTGTCGGTCCAAAAGGTGATCGGGTAGTAGCCCGCACCACCGGCGGCACCGGCGAAGGGCACGCAGCGTCCACCCGGACCGGCGTTGCAGTTGAAGGTGATCGGCGGGGTCGGCGTGGTGGTGCCGGCACCCGGGGTCGCGACGAGGTAGGGGCAGCGGTGCGGGGCCGAAGCCGTAACGCCGGCACCCGAGCCGATGACGTTGGTCGCGCCGCGGTCGACGTGCTCTTCGTTGAAGTACGCGGAGGTCGAGTCGAAGATCTTGGCCAGCTGGGTGCGGGCTTCGGAGGTCTTCGCGCGACGCATGTACTTGGTGAGGGCCGGAATCGCGATCGCGGCCAAAATGCCGAGAATGGCGACAACGATCATCAGCTCGATGAGCGTGAAACCCTTGGCGTTCTTGATACGGTTGATGTCGAGGTTCATTGTGTTCCCTTCTTCCTTCGTGGTTGGCTTGGTTTCCAAAGGGGCCACTGCCCCCAACGTGTTTGGTGCGAGCAGCCAGCTCGCAAACTCATCTAGTACTCGTCGCCTCCACCGTCTTGGTCTTTGTCGATGACCGTGGTGTTGTAGTGCGACACGGTGAAGTTCCAGAACTCGCCGTCGTGGTCGAGGTCGCAGCGCGCCAGGGCGTAGAACCAGTCGTTGCGCACGAGCGGGGCCTTGGTGGGCGGGAAAATCTGACCGGCGAAGCCGGTGTTGAGCGGGACCTCGTTGAGCAGGCTGCCGTCTTGCGCCCGGGCGGTGGCGCCCAGGCCCGAGATGACGCCGTAGCTGCAGTGGGAGTAGCCGCCCTCGGGCAGGAAGTTGAGCGCGTCGAAGCCGTGCAGGACACCGCCGCCGCGCCAGTAGGGGCCATCGGACTGTCCGGACTGCGTGTAGCCCGCGTCGTTCACGATCCAGCGCACTTCGTCTTGGGGCGCGCCGCCGTTGGCGAAGGTGGACTGCGGCGGGTAGAGGTCGTTGGGCGCCTCGCTGTTGGCCGTCGTCGCGTATTGACCGCGCAGGGCCAGGTTGCCGTTTTCGCGCAGGGCGATGGTGGCCAGGTCCGCGACCACCTCCGACTTACGCGCTCGGCGGATGTTCTTCGTATAGGCCTGGATCGCGATCGCGCTCATGATCCCGATGATGGCCAGGACGGTCATCACTTCGATCAAGGTGAAGCCCCGCGCGTTTGCGCGTCGTTTTTCGGGCTTCTGGGACAAACTCCAGCTCATCGGGCACCTCCGGGTGTAGCAGGCGTCATGCCGGCCGCCGATTATCTCAGCAGGTCTAAGCATTTCAAAAGCTTACGCGTTTTTCACTCCGCTATCGCCGCGCTCTTGGGAGGGTCGACAAAAGGCGTCACGACGATTGGCGCGCCGGTGACAATTTTTGTCGAGCAAAGCTGAGCTTTGTTGGTTTTTGGGTGCGGGCTGGGAGCCGTCTCGGCCGCGCACGACCGCGCCTTCGCGCGGGAGATCGGCCGCAAAAGTGGCGTCCAGCCGCCGAGATCGCGGCTTTTCCGGCTCCTCTCGGCGGCGCGCGAGCGGCCGCTCAGTAGGCGCCGCGGTGGATGTTGGCGCCGGGCAGGTGGAGCTCGTCGGAGACGCGGCTGTTGTAGCTGGTGTTGAAGAAGAACCAGTACTTGCCGTCGTCGTCGAGGTCGCAGGCCGCCATGTTGATGAACCAGGGCCGCAGCTTGAAGCGGTCGTCGTCCACGAACATCACCCCGAGGTATGCGCCGTTGGGCATCTCTTGGACCAGCGAGTTGGTCACGGGGTCCGTCACCAAGCCCATGCCGCTGTGCGAGGCGTAGCTACAGCGCGAGTCGCCGCCGTCGGGCATGAAGTCGAGGGCATCGAAGCCATGCTCGCCGCCGCCGCCTCGAAAGTGGGGGCCGTCGGCGGTGCCGTCGAGGTGGTAGCCGGGGTCCTGGATGTCCCAGAACACGCTCGCTTTTCGCTGGCCAGCGCCCGCAAAGGCGGCCGCGCTGGGGTAAAAGCCGGGAAAGCCGTTGTAGGTGGTGGCGGTCGTGCTGACGTAATGCCCGCGCACGCGAAAGGCGGTCTCTTGCAAGATCGAGATCTTGGCCACGTCACCGACGATCTCGGTCCGTCGCGCCCGCTTGATGTTCTTGGAGTAGGCGGTGATGGCCACCGCGGCGATGACCCCCAAGATGGCCACGGTGATCATCAATTCGATCAGCGTGAAGCCTCGCGCATTCGCTCGTCGCATCGCCATCTGCCTCATCTTCACATCTCTCGCCGCCGCTTGGGCGGATCCGTCCGCGGGATAGGCATGCACGAGACATGCCGCCGACGCACATTATGGGCGCAAAGCCGGGCTTTGGACAACAATCTCGCAGGTCTCGGGGACGAGCTCGGCGCTCGCGCACCCTTCGCGGGACGGCCTACGTCGACAATTTTTGCGGGCCCGGCCGCACGATTCGTCGCCGACGGCGAGGCGCGGGTCAGACCCGGCTCAGTCCACCGAGAGGCCGAGCTTGTTCATGCGGTAGCGCAAACTCCGCTCCGAGATGCGCAGGAGCTCGGCCGCGTCCCGGCGCACCCCGTCGCAGCGGCTCAAGGCGGCGTCGATGAGGTCGCGTTCGAACTCGGCGAGGCGGCCGTCGAGGTCGATGCCCTCGTCGGGCAAGCTGGCCGGGGGCGAGGAGTCGGGCGGGCGGCGCGTGTTCGTGGGCAGGTGTTCGGCGCTGAGCTCGCTGCCGCTTTCGAGGGCGACGGTGCGCTCGATCAGGTTCTCGAGCTCGCGCACGTTGCCCGGGTAATCGTAGCCCAAGAACCACTCGAGCGCTTCGGGGCTGATTCGCTCGAGGCGTCCGCCCATCTCGCGGTTGTAGCGCTCGAAGAAACGCTCGACGAGGGGATGGATGTCCTCGGTGCGTCGTCGCAGCGGCGGGATGACGATCTGCACCACGTTGAGTCGAAAGTAGAGGTCCTCGCGGAACTCCTTGGCCGCGACGGCCGCTTGGAGGTCGCGGTTGGTCGCCGCGATCACGCGGCAGTCGACGTCGATCTCTTGGGTGGCACCGACGGGACGGACCTTGCGCTCTTGCAGCGCGCGCAAGAGCTTCACCTGGGTCTGCAGGTCGAGCTCGCCGATCTCGTCGAGAAACAAGGTGCCGCCGTTGGCCGCCGCGAAGACGCCCGGGCGGTCCGCGGTCGCACCGGTAAAGGAGCCCTTTTTGTGACCGAAGAGCTCGGAGTCCATCAGCGAGGCTGGGATGGCGCCGCAGTTCACGGGGAAAAAAGCGTCGCGGGGGCGGTCGGAGAGGTTGTGCAAGGCGCGGGCGACGAGCTCTTTGCCGGTGCCGGACTCGCCGCGGATCAGCACGTTGGTCCGCGTGGCGGCCAGCTTTTTGACCATCTCGAAGACTTTGAGCATCGCGGGGGAGCGGCCCACCATGCGATCGAGGGTGTGGATCGAGCGCAGCTGATCACGCAGGCGACGGTTCTCGCTCGACAAGCTGCGCGTCTCGAGGGTGCGCTCGACGACGAGCTGGATCTCGTCGACCTTGAAGGGCTTGAGCAGGTAGTCGTGGGCGCCCGCTTTCATCGCCTCGACGGCGGTGTCGGCCGTGCCGTAGGCCGTCATCATCAAGACGGCGGGCCCGCCTTCGAGGGACTGGCAGTGGCGCAAGACCTCCATGCCGTCGACGCCGGGCATCGAGAGGTCGGTCAAGACGAGGTCGATGGCCTCGGCCGTCGGGTCGCTCAGGCGGCGGATGGCCTCGGCCCCGCTGTTCGCGGTCTCGACTTGGTGGCCGCGACGCGACAAGCAGATCTGCAAGAACTCCCGCATGCCGCTCTCGTCGTCGACGACGAGCACCCGCGCTGCGTGGGATCCGGTCACGGGCTCAGGGTAGCGGCTGGGTGCCCGCAGTGACAGTCGCCCGGCTCGGAGCGCTCAGTCCTCGTCCGTCTCCGGATCGATCTCGTAAGCTTCTTGGCTTTGGGGCTCCGCGGGCGCACCGAAGTGCGAGCTCGAGGCGTTGGGGTCGATCGGCCACTTGGGCTCGGCCTCGGTCTGCAGGCCCAAAGCGGCGATGCGTCCGTGGGCCATGGCCGCGCTCGGGTCGTGGGAGCGAGCGGTCGGCAGGACTTGCTTGCGCAGCAAGACGAGCAGGTTGCGGCCAAAGTGCTGCAACACGGGGCGGTCTCGCGCCCACCACTCGAGACGCCGCAGCGCACCGCCGACGAGCGGGAGGTCCAGCATGCGTCGGTAGGGGACGAACACGCCCAAGCCGTGGACCCCGTGCAAGCGCAGGTCGTCCGGCGCGATGTCGCGGAGTTTGCCGGCGGTCTCCCAGCGGGTGACGTAGCCGCCACGATCCGAGACCCTCTTTTTGGAGGAGACGACGGTGATCGGGTTGCGGATGCCCTCTTGGAGGCCGTGCAGGCTGCGGGGGTTCGAGAGCTCGACGGCCATGATGCCGCCCGGCTCGAGCACCCTCGAGGCCTCGGCCAGCACCCCGCGCGCAAAGGTCTCGGAGCTCTCGGCGTCCCAGCCGAGGTGAGCGAAGTGGACCAGGCAGTAGACCAAGTCGAAGCTGGCGTCGGGGTACTCGGAGAGCGAGACGCCCGACGCCGCGTTTTCGAGCACTTCGCGCTCGACGATGGAGAGGTGTCGGCCGCTGCGACGGCGCATCCACGCGGTGACTTCGGGGGCGCCGTAGCCCAAGTCGAGCACGCGCTGACCGCTGGCGTGCCGGAGCAGGACGTCACCGCAAAGCGCGCTGAACAGGCGATCCAGGGGCGCTTCGGGGGGCACCGGATCGCGGGCGGGATCCGGACCCTCGACGGCGTCGGCTCCGGGCCCGCGGGGGTCCGCCGGCGCCCGGCGGGGGCCCCCCGCGTCGGATGCTCTCGTTGACCCCGTCACGTACCCCATGTTACGCAATTGGCGGGCAAAAAGGCCCGAAAGCCCGGGTCACCGGGTCGCCACCAAGGCTTCGCGCCCGCGCGCGGCCCGGCTTCACCCCTGCTGCACGCCACCCCGCTCCCAAAGAGAGACCAAAGTACATGGCCACCAAGATCCTCGCGATCGACGACAGCAAGACGATGCGCCTCGCCATCAAGATCACCTTTGCCGCCGAAGACGCGGAGGTGGTCGCCGTCAGCAAAGGTTCGGAGGCCGTTGCGCGCGCCAGCTCCATGGGCGCCGACATCGTCTTGGTGGACCACAAGCTGGCCGCGGGTGAGCCGAGCGGCTTCGACGTCGTGCGCGCGATCCGGGCCGATGCGAGCACCGCGACCACGCCGGTGATCATGTTGGTGCCGGCCGCCGGTGGGGTCGACGAAGCCCAGTGCAAGGCTGCGGGCGCCGACGCCGTCCTCAAAAAGCCTTTCGACACCCAAGAGCTCATCAACAAGGTGGGCGAGCTGTCGGGCAAGCCCTCGACCTCGCGTCCCGCCGCGGCCCCCGTGGGTCGCCCCGCCGCGGCTGCGCCGCCCCTGCGCGCCGCCGCTCCGGCCCCCGCCCCGCGCCCCGCGCCGGCTCCCGCCCCGCGTCCCGCTGCGGCCCGTCCGGCCCCGG
>JAUIJR010000244.1 GCA_030431075.1 Polyangia bacterium
CGCGCGCGTGTGGGCCCTCGAAGGGGGTGAAGGGAGCGAAGAGATCTTCGAGGCCACGGCGGCGCTGCGATCGAGCGATCACCTCGTCTTGGTCCTCGGTCACGAAGTCTCCGGCGTGGATCCCCGTGTGCTCGAACGCTGCGAACATCGCGTCCACCTGCCGATGGCGGGCGTCAAAGGCTCGCTCAACGTGAGCACGGCCTTTGGCGTCGCGGCCTACGCCTTGCGCTTTCGGCTGGCGCGGCGGCCCGACTGAGCCCCGCCGGCCGCAGACCTCGCTCGAGCCCCGCTCAGACCGCGTGATGCAGCTCGAGGTCGAGGGCGAAGAGCTGGCCTTCGACCTCGAAGACGATGCGATGCGGCGACGACTCGACGCCGACCAAGTTCCCGCGCGACTCGAGGTGCACGGTCTGCACGTCACTGCGTCCAAAGCTGCGGTGCCGCGTGCTTTGGACCTCGACGCGGTGCTCGAGGCTCAACATGGCCGCGCGCGCATTCTTGCCGGTCTTGGCCTCGACCAAGATCCGCGGCGTCGCCTCGACATGCAGCTGCACCTCGAGCTCACCGCCTTCGAGAGAGACGCGTTGGTCGATGTTGGCGCTCATCCCCAAGATGGTCGTGACCACGGGTTGGGAGAGCAAACGTCCCTCTTGTCCGGGCTCGGTCGTCTCTTCACCCGCATCGAGGACGCCACGGTGGGCGTCGGGAAACTGCCGCAAGCTCGCTCGGATCTGGACGGACTGCGGATCCGCGAGGTCCTCACGAAAGCTCTGGTTGGGGGCCTCGCCAACCAAGGCCGGTGCGGCCGCGTCGTCGATCCGCACCTTTTCGGGCGGCGAGAACTCGACTTGGGTCCACATCAACAAGGCGCAGCCAGCCGCGCCCAAGATCCACATGCGTCCTTCGAGGCGCGCGAGCAAAGCCCGCCCGAGACGCGCGGCCGTGGCGGCCACGGCCTTGCCCTCGGCGGATCGACGGGGACCGGCGGACATGCGCCGACGCTGCCACGAGCCCGCGGGGGTACCAAAAAAGCGGCGGGGCCCGGGCCTAGCGGCCAAGCTCAGGCCGGCTGTCGGTAGCCGCTGAGGTTGGCGTCCACGACCAATTGTTCGAACTGCGAGAGCTCGGCCGCCGCTTGTCGCAAGGCGCGCGCGGCCGCGGCTGCATCCGGAGCCGCCGCGAAGACCACCTGCTCCCAGGGATCCGTGGTGCGATCCATTCCCCCGACCCACAAGCCCGTCAGCGGAACGCGCGCCAGACCGGCCGCCTCGAGCTGCTGGCGCTCATCATCGTCGAGGCGCGCAAAGCCCAAGCGCCAGTCCCACGCGGCGCGCCGAAGCTCGGCCACGGCCAAGTCCCAGGCGTCGCAGCGTTCGCGTCGTGCCCAGGGGGTCTCGGCCCAAGGCGGCGCTTGCAAGGCCCGCAGGGGTCCTTCGAGCAGCGCCCGCAAGGTCCGCGCCTGGATCACCAACCAGCGCAACCCGGCCGGCAGATCTTCGGGCAAAGGTCCCACCTCTGCGCTCGCGCGAAGGGCCACACGCAGGGTCTCGATCTGCCGTCGACGCCGTGTCCAGCGCGCGCCGGCCCAGGCGCCCATGGCCACGAAGCTCCACGCCCAGCTGCTCACGACCACCCTTTCGCGGCGCGCTCGCGCACCCGCTCGCAAGGGGGCCGTGACAGCGAGGCCAGCACCCCCGAATCTTAAAATGAGGTCGGGGGTCCGACAAGCGCGGCTGTGGCGCCTACGTGAAGATCTTGCCGGGATTGAAGAGCCCGCCTGGGTCCAAGGCCGCCTTGATCGCCCGCATCGCGTCGAGCTGTCCGCCTTCGCGCTGGATCTCGAGGGCGCGGCGCTTGAGCAGGCCCACCCCGTGCTCGGCGCTGACGCTGCCTTCGTGGGCGCAGACCAGGCGATACAGGGTGTCGTCGAAGGCGTGGCAGCGCGCGAGGAAGTCCTCGAGCGACATCGCCGCCGGTCGCAACAAGTTCAGGTGCAAGTTGCCGTCGCCGACGTGGCCGAAGCAGCGCGCTTCGATGCCCTCGAGCTGTGAGGCGAGCGCGTCGCGCCAGGCCGCCTCGAACACCGCGATCCGGTGGACCGGCACGCACACGTCGGCCTTGTGCGGGGTGTGGGGGTGCAAGGACTCGCTGATGTCTTCGCGCCAGGCCCACAAGGCGCGGGCTTGTTGATCGCTGGCGGCCAAGACCGCGTCATCGAGCTCTCCGGCCTCTTGGGCGTCGGCCAAAAGCTCCATGAGCTGGTCGGTCATCGCCTCTTTGGCCCCCTCGCCCGCGCGCTCGATCTCCACTTCGAGCACGACGTACTGGGCATGGTCTTCGGCCATCGGCCTTTGTGCGCCTTGCCCCCGATGCGCGACGACATGCTCCACACAACCGCCGTCGAAGCATTCGAAGGCGCTCAAGGTCGAAAGCCCGGCGCGCAGGCGTTCGAACAAGGCGAGCATCTGCGGCATCCCGCCCACACCTCCGGCCACGACGAGGCGATCCGCCGGCGGCGAGACCAAGCCCAAGCTCGCGCCGACGATCAGACCCAAGGTCCCCTCGGAGGCGATGAAGAGCTGGCGCAGGTCGTAGCCGGTGTTGTCTTTGAGAACGTTGCCCGCCAAGCGCAGGTGCCGGCCGTCGGCCAAGACGAGCTCGAGGTCACGCACCCATGCGCGCGTGGATCCGTAGCGCAGCACCCGAATGCCGCCGGCGTTGGTGGCGATCGATCCGCCGACTTGCGCCGTGCCGCTCGCCGCCCAGTCGACCGGATAGCGCAGCCCACATGCGGCGGCGGCCTCGTGCACGCGCGCGATGGTCACGCCGGGATCGCAGTGGACCAGCTTGGCCGGTGCCTCCACCTCGCAGCGACGATTGAAGCGATCAAAGGAGACCACGAGCTCGCCGCGCGTCGCCGTGGCCGCGCCGGCCAGACCCGTGCGTCCTCCCGAGGGCACGATCGCCACGCCGTGATGCGCGCAGGCGCGGACGAGCGCTTGCACCTGTCCGATGTCCCGGGGAAATGCGATCGCCGATGGCGCGACCGGCCAGCCGCCACGGCAGCGGTCCTGGCCGTAGTAGGCGAGCTCCTCGGGCTCGGTGACGAGATCCGATTCACCCAGGGCCGCGCGCAGATCGCCGGCGAGCGCTTCGAATGAGCTCATGGAGAACGATGATGGCCCCGAGGGCCGTGAAGGTCACGACCGACGGGGCCAGCAATACTCGTACAGTCCAAAGCGTCAGTGGGGCGCGAGGCCCCAGCAGACCGCCTTAGAGGCTGCTGGGAGTGGAAAGCGGCGTTGCGGGCGCAGGGCTCGGGGTCGAGGCCGGCGCGGGGTTGGCGGGGCGCAGGAGCTGTCGCACCATGCGGACGACGGACTTCACGACGGGATGTCCCTTGATGAACACGACGCCCACCACGTGCTTCTCGTCGCCCGAGACCAGGACGGCGTGGTCGCCGATGAGTACCCGGACGGACGGCTGGTCAGCCGTGCGACGGAGCTTCACCGCCTCGAGAACCACGTCGCGCCAGGCGTCGTCGCCCGCCCATTGGGGCTGGGTCGCCGCGTGCGCGGGGTCGGTGTACCAATCGAGGACGGCCAAGATGCCGTCATGCCTCAAAACGCGTTCAATCCTGCTGTTGGCCATCGAAAACTCGTGTTTCGCCTTCTTCTAGCCGAGCCGGGCCTTCGCGTCAATTGCGCTGAAAATTCCAGTAAAAGTGTACTTTTTCGATAGTCATGCACACGTCCACCTTGCGCGCTTCGCGGATCCGCAGATGCGTCGAATTCGCCTGCGCGAGGCACACAGGGCGGGAGTGCGCGAAATCGTCACCGCCTCGGTCGCCTCGACCGACTGGGATGCCGCGCTCGCGCTATCAGCGCGATCGAAAAATGCGCAGCGGGCGCCGATCGTCTACGCGGCCCTCGGGCTGCACCCCTACGCGGTCGGTTTCGAGCCGCGCGAGAACGATGCCCAGCTCGCCGCCCTCGAGGATCGACTCGCGCAGGGTTTGCGACCGGTGGCCATCGGCGAGTGCGGCTTGGACTTTCGCAAGGGATCCACGATGCGACTCGCCCCGGCCGAAGAACAAGTGCGGGTGCTCGATGCGCAACTGTCGATCGCGCGCGCGTACGACTTGCCGGTGATCTTGCATTGCGTGCGCGCGCACGGCCGCCTCTTCGACATGCTCGCCGCACACGGGCAAGCTCCAAGCATCCTGCACGCCTACTCGGGCAGCGCCGAGATGGCCCAACGCTTCGCCACGCGGGGCGACTACCTCAGCTTCGCCGCGCCGGTGATGCTCAACGACGCGAAGCGCCAGCACGAAGCCGTGCGGGTCACCCCCGAGGCGGCGCTGCTCATCGAGACCGACAGCCCCGACCAATGCCCGGCCCACTGCCCCCCACCGAATCGACCGAGCTACCTGCCGCAGATCGCGGCCGCGGTGGCGAGCTTGCGGGGGTGCAGCGTCGAGACGATCGCCGCCCAGAGCCGAGCGAACGCCCGGCGCGCCTATCGGATCGAGGAGGACGCGGATCGGTGAGCGGGCGGCTCCTTCGCGCTTGGGCCTCTTGCACTCGAGCTACTTGGGCGGCCCGCCTCGCCGTGGGACTGCTTTGGCCCCTTGCGACCAACCTCGCCTGTGGCGACGACGCGGACGATGATCCGCCCGCCGACACCCAGGCGGCGACCGGCCCCGTCGCCTCCCCGCCCGACCCCGAGATCAAGATCTCCGCGCCGAGCCGTGACGCCCACGCGGCCGTGGTCCACGACCACCGCGAACTCGAAGCCCTCGACGAGATCGAGTCCCTCGACTCTCTCGATCTGGCCTTGTCCCTCGTCGACGCCCGCACCCGCCCGCTGCCACCCGACGCCGAATTTCCGCAGGCCGATCAGTGCACGGGCATCGACCTCATGGAGCTCGGGGCCAAGACGCCCAAGCTTCGCAAACTACGGATCTCGGGCTGCCCGGCCTTGGTGCGCGCGGGGCTGCAAAGCTTCGGCCAGCTGCGCGAGCTCGAGCTCGCCGACATGGTCCTCGACGACGTCACCATCGCCCGCATCTCACAGCTGACGCATCTCGAGAGTTTGTCGCTGACACGGGTCCAGGCGACCGAAGCTTCCACCTTGCCGCTGGTGCGGGCCTTGAAGATCCGTCGGATCCAGCTCAAGGAGCTCGAAAAAGAGAGCACGATCGGCGACCTCCTCGGCGATCTGCCCACCCTGCGCGAGGTCCGGCTCGAGGGCAGCTGGGCGGCGCACCGCACCATGCTCTCCTTGGGCCAAGCCAAGCACCTGCAGCGCCTCGAGCTCGTCGACACCTCGGTCGGCAACTTTTCGCTCAACCAGATCAAAAGCTCGAGCGAGCTCCAGTCCGTGCACTGGGTCGGTGAGACCTTCAACGACAACAGCCCGCTTTACCTGCGCGACTTGCCGGTGCAGTCCTTTTTTTGCGAGTGTCCGAACCTCGGCGACGGCGGAGTACGCCACCTGCGCTACGTGCCGCAGATCCGTGATCTGCACCTCGAACGGGCCCGCGTTTCACCCGCGGGCTTGAGCGCCTTGACCGAGCTCGTCGGGCTCGAGCGCCTCTTTTTGGGGGACCAAGACATCGACGCGGCCGCCCTCGAGGCGCTCGCCGAGTTGCCCAAGCTCAGCGAGCTGCGCCTCGAAGGCGGCTTGCTCGTCGATCCCAGCGAGACCAGCTTCGCGCCCTTGACCCGCGTGACCCATCTCAGCGCCCACCTCGAGGGCATCGACGACGACTGCGCCGCCTCCTTCGAGCCCCTGGTGCAGCTGCGCTCGCTCGCGCTGGGCGGGACGGCGATCTCGGACGACGGCTTGGTCCACCTCGCGCCGCTGGTGCAGCTCGAGCAGCTCGAACTCTCGGGCACCCGCGTGACCAACGAAGGACTGGCCCATCTCGTCGGCATGACCCGACTGCGCGAGCTCGACTTGAGCCACACCGATCTCGTCGACGCCGGCGTCTTGCATCTCGCGGGCCTTCGCGCGCTGCAGACGCTGGACCTCGGGCACACCCTGGTCACCGACGCGATCATCGACACCTTGTTGGCGCTGCCCGCCCTCGAGCGACTCGGCTTGGCCAACACCGTGGTCACCAAGCGCGGCGCGAGTCGTCTGGGCCAGCACCCCACGCTGGACTCCATCGATCTTCGGGGCAGTCGCGCCCTCGAGCCCTAGCGAAGGCTCCGCATGTGGGCGCGGCCATCGGGGCCGGGGACGACGCGAGTTCTCGCGTCCGCCAGCCAGCGTCGGGCCGCCTCCCAGGCCTCGGGCAGGGCCGACGCGGCGGCGTCACGACGGGCCCACGCGAGGGCCAGCGCCGACGCGAAGGCGCAGCCCGTACCCCGGGGATCCGGGCCCGCCGACCTCGGGAGCGCGAGCCACTGCGAATCCCCGCGGGCGTCGACGACCCGGTCGCGGATCTCCGCCTCGGTGGAGGCGGCCGACTTGATGTACCAGTAGGACGGCCCGTCGGCCGTGACGGCGGCCGCTTTCGTGCGGGCTGCATCGATCGCGTCCCACTCCTCCCGGTTCGGGGTCACGACGCTCGCGCGTTCGAAGATCTCCCACAAGGCCGTGGCCGACGCCCCCAGATCGCCCCCGTCGCTCGCCCGCAAGACGGGATCCACGATCAACGGCCAGCGAGCTGCGTCCGGCCGACGACGATCCAGCCACGCGGCGAAGACCGGCACCAGCTGGGTCGGCAACAAGCCCAGCTTGATCACCGCGTCGGCGGCGAGCGGACAACGCTCGAGCTGCGCTTCAAAGATCCGCGCCGGGACGGCCGCCGCCTGGGCCGGCCGTCCTTGGCCCTGGCGTGTCCACGCTGAAGGGATGAACCAACTCGGGCCCTCGAAGTCGAGCTCTCGATGCGTCCACGCGTCGCGCAACAGCCCCGCGCCGCCGCTGGGATCGACCCCGCCGACCGTGATGAGGCCGCGCGTCCGCGTCACGGCGCGTCCGCGTCGCCGGGCATCGTGTCGAGGACTTCGATGCGGGTGATCGCGTCGCCGGGCAAGATCCGGTCGACCACGTCCATGCCCTCGACCACGCGGCCGATCACCGTGTAGCGCCCGTCGAGATGAGGCTGCCGCGCCTGCGTGATGAAGAACTGCGAGCCGCCCGTGTCCTTGCCGGCCAAGGCCATGCCCACGGTGCCGCGCTCGTAGCGGTGATTGGACCACTCGCAGGGCACGAGGTGACCCGGGCCGCCGTAGCCGTCGCCGCGTGGATCTCCGCCTTGAACGACGAAGCCCGCCGCGACGCGGTGGAAGCGAAGGCCCTCGAAGTAGCCGCGCCGGGCGAGCGCCACCATGTTGGCGTGATTGAGGGGCGCTCGGGCGCCGCCGAGCTCGATCACGAAATCGCCGGCCTCGGTCGCCACGCGCAAGCCGGCCGCCGGAGCGTCGCGCAAGGCGGCGAGCTGGGTCTCCATGTCCGACGCAAAGGCGTCACGCCCCGCCACCGGCACCGGGCGGTCGAAACGCTCGAGCAGCTCGGGACGCCCAGCCAAGGCGCGCCGGGCTTGGTCGCGCACGGCGGCGGCCGGGTCGCGAGCGAGCGGGAGCACCACCGACTCGAGCCAGGGTGCTTCGTCGGTCAGGGGTTCGCCTTCGCTGCCCGGCTTGACGCCCCGCTCGGGCCGCCGCGCGAGCACCCCGAGGGCCTCGATGGCCGACAAACGCGCCTCGATCCCCTCGGCGTTGTTCATGCGGTTGACCACGCGGCGCAGGGCCGGGACCACGTCGAGCGAGCGCTTGCCGGCGTCGCGGGAACGCGCCGCCACGGCCCCGGCCGCGGCGGCCACGACGCCCAGATCCTCGCGCTCGAGGGCCGATCGCAAGACCGGATTGGCCGCGTCGTCGTCGACCTCGGCCAGCGCGGCCAAGGCGGGCGCGGCCACGTGGGCGTCGCTGTCGGAGGCCCGCGCGAGCAGGGCGTCGAGTCGTGCGGACTTGTCGAGGACCGCGTCGGTCATCGCCAAGAGCGCCTCGACCTCGAGGCGTGGCGTCGGGTCGAGCGCTAGGCCCAAGGATCGACACACGCGCAGGGCGTCCAGATTCCCGCGGCGAATGGCCGACAAGGTCGCCACTTCGCAGCGAAGCAAGGCGAGCTCCCGAACGCGGCGCTCGGGCGCCTCGGCCAGCTCGCTGTCCAGCTCACCTTCGAGCTCACGCAGCCAAGCCTCCGCGGCCGCGTCGGTCGCGACGTGGGAACGCATGGCCGCGAGGGCCTCGAGCAAGACGTGCACCCGCGCCCCGGTCCACTGGGCGAGGGGGGCGTCGCTCAGACGCTCGAGCAGGAGTTTTCGGCCCTCGGGGCTTTGGGCCAA
>JAUIJR010000245.1 GCA_030431075.1 Polyangia bacterium
ACACGCCCATCGGCAAGATGACCGCGAGGTAGGTGGCGAGCTGGTCGCCTTGCGTCAGGGCGGCCCACAGATCTCCGAGCACGGGGACGGGCAGGTGAACTCCGGCGAAGGCGGGCGCCGGCCCGAGGGGCGCGAGGCCGCTGGTCCACGCGACGATGCATCCCAAGGCGACGGCCACCAGTCCGCCGGGGAGGCGGCCCTTGAAGCGGAGGCGGCCGAAATAGGTCACGAAGACCACGCCGAGGGTCGAAAGACCGACGAGGGGGTTGGCGAAGGTGCGCAGCAAAAAGCCCCCGGAGATGAAGCCGACGGCGATGCCCGCGAGGGTGGAGAGCAAGGCGGCGCGCGGCGTGACCCGCCGCAACCAGGGCGCGAGCCAGGCTCCGGCGAACTCGATCAGTCCCGAGCCGAAGCAGGCGAGCAGGCCGGCTTGCCAAGCGACTTTGGCCGGCTCGGCGTGCCCGGCAGCCATGGCCGTGAGCTCGGCCGGCAACATCACCAAAAAGACGAAGGCGAAGAGCGAGACGGTGTTGATGCCGTAGGGCAGGGCGCAGACGTCGTCTCGGCCCTCGGCCGCCGCGATCCGCCGGGCTTGGCGCGCGTAGTAGAGGTTGCCCACGACCAGGGACAAGGCGGCCCCGGGCAGCACGCGTCCGTACAGCAGCGTGTCGTCGAAGCCGAGCACCCCGCCGCACAGCGCCACGATGACCAACAACTGCACGAGGTTGTCCAAGGCCAGGCCAAAAAAGCCGTCGAGGTCGCCGCGAACGAATGCGCGCATCGCTGCGATGAGGCCACAGCCCAAGGCGCGGGTCCAGACCATCGCGGACGCGGGCCCGGCGCGAGACCGGGCGCGAGACCGGGCGCGAGACTAGTCGCGCGGCACAGCTCGGCTACCATGGCCGAGCCGTGCCCGCCCCCCCGCCGAGCCTGCCCTTGATGTGCCCGCGCTGCCGGGGCCAGATCGTCTCGGACACCCTCGGCTGGGTGTGCCTGGGCTGCACCGCCAAGTACGAGGACGCCGAGGGCTTCGTCGACTTCTTGCCCGAGGTTCACGAGCCGCCCCAAGCCGGGGTCGGCGCGGCGATGATGGAGCGCCCCTGGTTCGCGCGGATCTACGAGAAGTACTGGCGACCTTTTTATACCTCGGTCTCCCAGGGCGAATCCGCGAGCTTGCGGGCCGAGGTCGACTGGTTCGACGACCAGTTCTCGGAGCTGCGCGGGGGCACCTGCATGGACCTCAGCTGCGGGCCCGGCGTGGTCGGACGCCGCTTGCTGAAGCTGGGGCGCTTCGATCGCGTCTTCGGCTTGGACTACTCGGCGGCGATGTTGCGCCAGTGCCTCGACAACTCGGCACGCCGGGGCGTCCGTGACTTCGATCTGGTGCGCGGCGACGCGGCGCGCCTGCCGATCCGCGACGCGAGCTTGCGGGCCGTGCACGCCGGCAACGCGCTGCACCTGTGGCCCGAAGCCGCGCGCAGCGTGCAAGAGGTCCGGCGTGTGCTCGAGCCCGGAGGCGTCTTCGTGGCCACGACCTTCGTCAACGGCGAGGGGATGCGCCGCCTGGTCGGTCGGGGCTTCGCACGCGCGACCTCGATCCGCTTTTTTGAACCCGGCGAGCTCGAGACCATGTGCCGCGCGGCGGGCTTGGTGGGCTACGCGGCGCGGATCTCCGCCAACGCCATCTGGTTGCGGGCCGAGGCCCCCCGCGCGAAGTCATGAGCAAGGCGCCCGACGACTGGCTTCGGCTCGAGGCCCCGGACGGGTGGACGCTTCATCTGCGCGAGCTGCGACCACCGTCGGGACGCCCCGAGCTCGGCGCCGTGATCTTGGGGCACGCGATGATGGTCGACGGCCGCACGATGGTCCGCGAGGACCGTCCCACCTTGGCCGACGCGATCGTGGACGCGGGCTTTCGCGTGTGGGTCCCCGACCTGCGCGGACACGGTCGCAGCGGCCCCCTCGCGCCCGAGGGGCGATGGAGCTTCGACGAGTTGGTCGCGGACGTCGGCGTATACGTCGACGCCCTCGCGCGCGAGGCCCCCGGGCTCCCGCTCTTCTTGGTCGGGCACTCCTTGTTCGCCAGCGCGAGCTTGGCTTGGCTCTCGCGGGCGGCCGCGGAGGCACGCGAAGTTCCGGTGTCGGCCTTTGTGATGATCGCCTCCGACGTCTGGAACCTGACCCGCGAGCGATCGCTGGCCCGGCGCCTCGAAAAGCTGGCCGTCTACAACGCGAGCGCGGCCATCGTGCGCGCGCTCGGATACTTCCCCGCGCGACGCATGCGCCAAGGGAGCACCGACGAGTCCGACGCCTACTGGCTACAAGCGCGCGGCTGGATGCAACACGGCGTTTGGGACTCGCGCGACGGGGCGATCGACTACGCGCAGGGCCTGGCCAAGCTGCCGCAGCCCCTCTTGCATCTGCTCAGCCGTGGCGATCGTCTCTACGCGCACCCCGACAGCGCCGCGGGCCTGACCGCCGCCGTGCCGCGCCGAGAGCTGGTGGTCTTGGGCTCCCGCAACGCGCCCCTCGAGCTGGCCGGGACCGCGCCCGACCACATGCAGATGGTCACCGAGGCGGGCCCCGGCCAGTTGCGAATTTGGGCCTGGGTCGCCCGCTGGCTGGCCGAAAAGGCGCGCGCGGCGAGCTAGGGGGCGGCGTCGATCAGGCAGTCCATCAATGCGCGCTCGAGGGGGTCGGACGCGTCGCCGTGTTCGCTTCCCACCGCGCGGACCTTCGCCTTCCAGATGACCTCGATCCGTGACTCGCGCGCGGCCTCGATGGGGCCCCAGCTGATCTCGGTGCCCACGACGTTGTAGCGGCGCCATCCGACCGAGGTGTGCACCACGGCCTTGATGCGACGGGCCAATCGCTCGCCGGCGCAAGACTCGATCCATGCGTGCAGGCGATCGGCGTCGAAGCAAAGGGTCGGCCACGCGAGCCAGCCCCGACTCGACGCGGGGGCGCCCTCATGGCTGACCGAGACCAGGGGTCGAGCCTCACTGACGCGGGGCCGCGGAGACGAGGCTTGTGCCTTCAGGGGAGACCGGGCGATCGGCGCGGCCCTCGGAATCGCAATCGTGCGCAGCTTCGAAGGGTCGTCCGAACTTGCCGGCGGGGGACGATCGAGGGGCGGGCCCTCGAGCGGGGACGCGGACAGTTCTCCGTGGCGTCCTTCGATCACGGGGCGCGCCGGGCCGGGAAGTCGCGCCACCCACGCGTAGAAGTCGTCGAGCTCCCTGGCCGAGATTTGGTCGCAGCGCGCGGCGATGATCAACTCGGCCGCGTGCACCTGCTCGAGGGCGACGCTCTCGAGGGCATCATGTGCACCCGCGGAGGCGTCGACGACGGCGATGATCGGCGCGAGCTCGACGTGTTCGGCGACTCCGGGGCGGGACAAGGCGTGGACGAGCTCACGCAAGCTGGCCAGTCCAGTGGGCTCGATGAAGAGGCGGTGGGGGCGCGACTGCAGCAAGAAGATCAAAGAGAGGTCGAAGATGAGTCCGGCGGTGCAGCAGATGCAGCCGCCGGCGACCTCCCGAAGTTCGAGTCCGGGACCCCGCGCCGTACCCCGAAGCAGGGCGGCATCGACCCCGATCTGGCCCCACTCATTGACCAAGATGGCCCAGCGCTCATCGGCGGGCCGGTCGCGCATGAGCGCATTGAGGACCGTGGTCTTGCCGGCTCCGAGGGCGCCCGCGATCACGTGGACACGGGTGCGGGCGTCGGGCGGCGGCCCGGCCGCATGCCCGCTTGCGTTGGCCCTGTGGGTCGCTTCGTGCACTTCGCCTCCCTCGCGTCGATTAATTAGGGCAAGCCATTTGCAAAAGCAATCGGCTTGCCCTAAACCTTTGCACCGAGCCGAGACGCACCATGCCGCCCTCGACGCAGACCCAGGCCGCCGCCGGAAGGGACCCCCGAAGGCGGGCCTCGTCCACTTCTTCTCATCCTCGCGTTGCGCTGGGGCAGGGCTTGCTGGACCAGGCCGGGGCGACGGCGAGCTGCCTTTGCGCCCTGCACTGTGCGATCTGTGCGATCGCCCCCGCTGCGCTCGCGGTCTTGGGTCTCGACATGCTCCTCGGCGAGGAGACCGAGTGGGCGCTGACTACGGTCGCCGTCTTGTTCGCCGTGGCCGCGATGATCGTAGGTTGGCGTCGTCATCGATCGATCTCCGTCGCCCTCTTGCTCGGCTTGGGCGCGCTGGCCTTGCTCGGGAGTCGCTTCGCCGAGGAGGTCGGGCTCCCGCTGGCGAGCTCGATCGCCGTGGCGGCGGGTGCATCCTTGGTCGTTGGACACCTGCTGAGCTTGCGGGCCTCTCGCCGATGCGCGCGAGCGTGCGCATGAGGGCATGAGCATGGAAGAACTCGACTGCCTCATCGTCGGAGGTGGGCCTCACGGCGTCCACATCGCGGCGCGCTTGCTCGAAGCCGAGGTCGTCGACCCGGCTCGCCTGCGCATCGTCGACCCGGCCGACGCCCTCTTGTCGACTTGGCGGCGTTGTACGCACGCCACGGGGATGACGCATCTGCGCTCGCCTTCGGTGCATCACCTCGATCCGGATCCGTGGTCGCTCAAGCGCATGGCGGGCAAGCGCCGCCACCGGGCGGCCAAGGTCTTCATCCCCCCCTACGACCGGCCCTCGCTCGAGCTCTTCGAGCGGCACAGCGATGGCGTCATCGCTCGTTTCGGTCTGGCCAGCTTGCACACGCGGGCGAGGGCGCGGCGTTGCCGGCCACAACGCGATGGGGTCCTCGTCGACCTGGACGACGGGCAAGAGCTGGCGACTCGACGTGTCGTTCTCGCCCTCGGCGCCTCCGAACAACCCGCGTGGCCGGTCTGGGCGCCGCGGGGCGACGCCCGGGTGCAACACATCTTTGCGCCTGAGCTCCAAAGCGATGCCGAGTTCACCTCGGAGCGCATCGCCGTAGTCGGCGGCGGCATCTCGGCCGCGCAGGTGGCCCTTCGCTTGGTGGCGCGAGGCCACCGCGTCACCCTCGTCGCTCGTCATGCGCAACGCGAGGCCCAGTTCGACAGCGACCCCGGCTGGCTCGGGCCGCGCTTCATGGTCGGCTTCGCCCGCGAGAAGGATCTGGATCGCCGACGGGAGATCATCACGAAGGCGCGCCACCGCGGCTCGGTGCCGCCGGAGGTCGCGCGCGCGCTCGCGTCGGCTTCGAGTTCGAGTCCCGGCGCGCCAGGTCTGCGGCGTCTCGAGGCTGCGATCGAGTCGCTCGAGCTCGGGCCGGGTGGCGCCGGGGTCTCCCTGCGACTCGCCGGTGGCGCTCTTCTCGAGCTCGATCGTGTGATCTTGGCGACGGGCTTCGCCCTTCATCGGCCGGGCGGCGCGCTGGTCGACGACCTCGTGCTGCACGGCGGCTTGCCTTGTGCGCGCTGCGGCTACCCGATCGTCGATACCGGGCTTCGCTGGCATCCGCGGATCCATGTGAGCGGTCCCTTGGCCGAACTCGAGTTGGGACCAGCGGCCAGAAACATCTCCGGCGCCCGCCGGGCCGGCGAGCGGATCTTGGGTGCGCTCGCCAACGGCCGTGGAGCAGGCGGGGAGCTTCGCCCATGACTTCGCCCAAAGATGAGGCCGGAGACACCCGCGGACCCTCGCGCCGCGAGCTGCTCTTGGGGAGTCTGGGCTTGGTGGCGACGCCGCTGCTCGGCGCCTGCAACAAAGACGCGGCCCCGGTCGGACCAGGGGAGACGAAGCTCCCCAAGGACAAAGTTCCGAAAGAGAGAGACATGAAGGACATCGACGTAGCGATCATCGGTGGGGGCCCCGGGGGCCTCGCCGCGGCATTGACCCTGGGCCGCGCGGGGCGGGAGGTCCGCGTGTTCGATGCGGGACCACCCCGCAACGCCGCCGCCACCCACATCCACAACTTCGTCACCCGCGACGGCACGCCGCCGGACGAGTTTCGCGCCATCGCCCGCGAGCAGTTGGGGCTCTACCCTTCGGTGGGCGTCATCGATGCGCGGGTCTCGGCCATCGCCGGCGAGGCCGGCGAGTTCGTGCTGACGACGGCCGAGGGAGAACAGCGCGCACGAAGGGTCTTGCTGTGCACCGGCATGGTCGACGAGATGCTCGAGCTCCCCGGTTTCGCCGAAGCGTGGGGGCACTCGATCTTCCAGTGTCCCTACTGCCACGGCTGGGAGGTCAAAGATCAAAGCTGGGGTTTTTTGGCGACGAACAGCGAGGGCCTCGAACACGGCTTCGCCCAGCTTTTGCGGACCTGGTCGCGGGAGCTCACCGTCTACCGTATCGACGGCGTCGAGATCCCCGCGCCTTTGTCCGAAGTTCTGGCGTCGCGCGGGGTGAAGGTCGAGACGCGATCGCTGCGGGCCTTGGAGGTCGAGGGCGGCGCACTGCGGCGCGTGGTCCTCGAGGACGAGTCACGCGTGCCGTGTGAGGTGCTCTTTGCCCATCCGCCCCAGCGTCATGTCTCGCTGGTGGCGGACCTCGGCCTCGAGCTCGATCCGGGTGGCTATGTGCAGGTCGATCCCATGACCCGGCAAAGCTCCAAGGCCGGGATCTACGCCGCGGGAGACCTGACGAGTCGCGCTCAAGGCGCCATTTTCGCGGCCTCCACCGGCGTCCACGCGGCGGCGATGATCAACCACGAGCTCGCCGCGCTCGGCGTCTATCCGTCGTCTGTGGCCCCCTAGCGCTCGCTTTTTTGCGCAAGTGAAATGCTATAGCAAGCGACTTGCAAAGGACTGTGGCTTGCATTAGGGTCCGCGCCCAGGGCCACCGCCCCGGAGATTTCGAACATGTCCCGATCCAAGCTTTTGCCCCTCTTCGCGCGTCGTAGCGCTTCGCTCGCCGCCTCCCTTTTTCTCATTGCCGTCATGCCTGCTTGTGCGGACGAAGGTCACGGCGACGAGCACGATGACCACGAGCACGGCCACGAGGACGAGACCGAGGGGCACGACGACCACGGCCACGAGACCGAGGTCATCTCGACCATCGAGCTCACCTTCACGCCGACGGGCGGGGGCGACCCCGTGGTGGCCCAGTTCGTCGATCCCGACGGCGACGGCGGGCAGTCCGGCATGTCCGACGAGATCGTGCTCGCGCCCAGCACCGAGTACACCCTCGATCTGCGCTTCGTGAACGCCCTCGAGACGCCCGAAGAAGACATCACCGAGGAGATCCGCGAAGAAGCCGAAGAGCACTTCGTGCTCATCTACGGCGATGCGGTCGAGGGCCCGGCGACGACCCTGACGGGTGGCGTCGTCGTCCACGCTTATGCGGATCTCGAGTCCGACTACGGCCCGAACGCCGTGGGCGAGGATCTTCCGGTCGGCCTGAGCAACACCATCACGACCGGGGCTTCCGGCGACGGGAAGATCCAGGTCATGTTGCGTCACCTTCCGCCGCTCAACGACGTGCCGCAAAAGACCGCGGATCTGGTGAGCGATTTTGCGGCCGGCATGCCCATCGCGGGCGAGGTGGACGTCGACGTCAGCTTCGATTTGAGCCTCGAATAGGTCGCCTGGGCGCGCGGAGGTATGATGCGCGCCCTCGGCATGTCCGCCTCCCTCCTTCGATCGCAGTGGCGCAGGCGCGCCCGCACGCGGGCCCGGCATCTGCTCGGGCTCGCGTTTTGCGTCTCGACCTTCGTCGCGGTGCCGGCCCAGGCTGCGCCCCCGAGCGATGAGGGGCTGGTCGAGCTGCGTGTCGAGGTCGAGACCCTCGCCGACGACTTGCGGGCCGAACGCGAGGCGAGTCGGGCCGAGCTCGCGGCCTTGCGGGCCGAAAAGCAGGACCTCGAGGCGCGGGTGCGACTGGCGCGAGCCCGGCGCGATGCCCTGCGTGCTGCGCGGGAGGACGCGCAGCGGCGCCAAGAGGCCAAAGCCGGCGCCGTAGAGGCCTGGCAAGGGCCCGTGCAGGCGGCCATGCAGGTCGTGCGCGCGTGGGTGGAGCGCAGCTTGCCCTACGCGCGCGCGCAGCGGATCGAGCGGGTTCAGGCCCTCGAGGCCCAGCTGCTCGAGGGACGCAGCGACCTGGCCGCGGTGGCCGAGGCCCTGTGGGCCTTCGTGCAACAAGAGCTTCAGCTCGCGCACGAAGTCGCGTCCACGCGACAGCTCTTCGTGACCGCCGAGGGCGAGCGCATCTTTGGCGAGGTCCTGCATTTTGGCCTGGCCGCCGCCTACGCCCACGCGCCGGACGAGCGTCTCTTTCATGCGCGCCATACGGCCGAGGGCTGGCGCTTCGTCGAGCTCGAAGGAGAGGCGCGCCGGGTGGCCGACGAGCTCTTCGATGCGCACGCGCGCCACGAGATCTTCGGCGAGAAGTGGCTGCTGATCGAGGCGCCCGGC
>JAUIJR010000744.1 GCA_030431075.1 Polyangia bacterium
GTGATGCGCTTTTTCAAGCACGTGACGGTGCTGGCCGGCTCGGGCGTGGGCGGCGGCTCCCTGGTCTACGCGAACACCTTGCCGATCCCCAAAGAGGGCTTTTTCAAGGCGAAGGCCTGGACCCACTTGGCCAAGTGGCAAGAAGAGCTGGCCCCCCACTACCAAACCGCGCGCCGCATGATGGGCGCGGTCAAGACCCCGCTGCTGACCCCGCCCGACCGCATCTTGAAGCGCGTGGCCGAAAAGCGCGGCCAGCCCGAGGCCTTCGACTCGACACACACGGCCGTCTTCTACGGCGAGCCGAACAAGACGGTCCCGGATCCCTACTTCGACGGCGAGGGCCCAGAGCGCACGGGCTGCAACTTTTGTGGCGCCTGCATGACGGGCTGTCGCCACGGAGCCAAGAACACCCTCGACAAGAACTACCTCTACCTCGCCCGCAAGCGCGGCCTTCGCATCGACGCGGACACCGAGGTCACCCACGTCCGCCCCCTCGAAGGTGGCGGCTACGAGGTCCAGGCCCTGCACGGCAAGCGCCGCTTCTTCCGCGAAAAAAAGACCTACCGCTGCCGCCAGCTGATCTGGTCGGCCGGGGTCCTGGGCACGGTGGACTTGTTGCTGGCTCTCAAAAAAGACCCGAAGGGTCTGCCCAAGCTCAGCGAGCGCCTGGGCAACCGGATCCGGACGAACTCCGAGTCCCTGATCGGCGTAACCGCCCCCGAGGCCAAAGAAGACCTGAGCCGCGGGGTCGCGATCGGTTCGATCTACGAGGTCGACGATCAGGCGCACCTGGAGATGGTCCGCTACGGCGCGGGCTCGGGCTTTTTTCGCGTGGCGATGTTCCCCCACATCGGCGGCGACCTGCCGGGACCGATCAAGGTGGTGAAGGGCTTTTTGCACATGCTTCGGCACCCTGTGCAGACCTTCAAGGCCTACACCGTCCGCGATTGGGCGACGAAGACGATGATTCTCCTGTACATGCGATCGACCGAGGGGACGCTGCGCTTCGTGAACAAGCGCAAGCTGGCGAACCCCTTCGCGCGCAAGATGGGCGCCGAGGTCGAAGCGGGCCAAGCCCCGACGGCGACCCTGGCCGAGGCGACCTCGCTGGCCGAAGACGTGGCCGAAGCGAGCGGCGGCATGGCGGGCTCCCTGCTCTCCGAGACCGCGATCAACATCCCCACGACCGCCCACATCCTCGGCGGCTGCTGCATGGGCGCCACCGCCAACGAAGGCGTCATCGACCACCAACACCGCGTCTTCGGCTACGAAGGCATGTACGTGATCGATGGCTCAGCCGTCTCGGCCAACCCCGGCGTGAACCCTTCGCTGACGATCTTGGCCCTGGCCGAGCGCGCGATGAGCTTCATCCCGGCGAAGGCCGAGCTGACGGGCGAGAGCGCCGAGGCGGCCGAGTAAAGGCCGCCGATGCGCCGCGCCTACTTCTTGATGTAGTGCTTGTTCAGCGACTCGATCGCCTCTTCGGCGCGCTCGCGGATCTCCGGCACCTTGGACTTCGCGTAGGTCTTCATCAAGGCCAGCGACTCCTCGTT
>JAUIJR010000246.1 GCA_030431075.1 Polyangia bacterium
TCGCGCCGGAGCCGATGAACGAAAAAGACCTTGCGGTCCGATCGTCGATGTGATCATTAGAGGGTGTGAACCTCGAACGCATCGATGACTTGGAGACCGCGAAGCAGGTCATCAAGCTGGCGATGCAGGAGAACGAGCGACTCGCCAAGCGGATCGCCGAACTCACGGCCGAGATTGCCGAGCTGCGCGGCAAGCCGGTGCCCGAGCAGTTGGTCATCGAGCTCGCGTCGAAGCAAGAGCAGCTCCAGGCGCTGCAGCGTAAGGTCTTCGGCGATTCCAGCGAGCGGCGTCCCAAGGCCAAGCCGACCGCCGAGCGCGAGGCGCAGCGTGGCCACGGCCCGAGCGAGCAGCCCGACCTCGAGCACATCGAGCGCATCGCGCTCTTGCCCGAGGCCCACCGCGTCTGCGAGTGCTGCGGCGAGCCGCTGCACGAGCTGCCGGGCCTCACCGAAGACAGCCAGTTCATCAGCGTCGAGCGACCGCTGTTCTTCGTCGTGAAGTACAAGCGCCAAAAGTACAGCTGCAAGAACGAGTGCACGATCGTGACCGCCCCGAACGCGGCCAAGGTCTACGACGGCGGCAACTACAGCATCCAGTTCCGAGCGAGCGTCGCCATCGACAAGTACCTCGACCACCAGCCCCTCGAGCGCCAGGCCCGAGCCATGAAGCGGGCCGGGCTGCGGACCGATTCGCAGACTCTCTGGGATCAACTCGACGGCCTCGCCTTCCGACTGCAAGGCACCTACGAGGCCTTGCGCGCGCACGTGCTCGAGGCCGATGTCATCGGCGCCGACGAGACCTGGTGGCGCTTGATGGGAAAGAAGAACTCGAAGTCGCGCTGGTGGGCCTGGGGGATCACTCGCGAAGACGCGTGCTGGTACGAGATCCGCGACAGTCGCTCGGCCGAAGCTGCGGCCCAAGTGCTCGAAGGCTTCTCCGGCACCGTGCTCGTCGACGGCTACAAAGGCTACGAGAGCTTGGCGAAGCGCCCGGGCACGGACATCGCCCTGGCGCACTGCTGGGCGCATGTGCGCCGCTACTTCGTCGAAGCCGAAGCCAACTACCCTGAGGCCTGCGGCTTCGCGATCGCGAAGATCGGGGAGCTCTTCGAGATCGAACGCCAGCTTCCCAAGCTTGCCCACCTCGAAGGCGATGCTCGCGATGAGGCGCTCGGACTTTGCGAAGCCACAAGGCGTGACCGCTCGGCTCCGATCGTCGAAGCACTTCGAAAGTGGGCGCTCGAGCAACGCGGCCTACCCAAAGGCGGCCTTCGCAAAGCCATCGAGTACATGCTCAAGCTCTGGCCCGGACTCACGACCTTCCTCGAGGACCCACGCGTCGAGATCCACAACAACGCGACGGAGCGAGCGCTCCGCGGCATGGTCATCGGCCGCAAGAACCACTACGGCTCGAGGTCGGTGCGCGGCACCGAAGTCGCCGCGCTCTTCTACTCGCTGATCGAGAGCGCCAAGCTCTGCGACATCGACCCCGAGGCCTACCTTATCGCCGCCACGCACTACGCCATGAACACCGGCGGCACGCTGCTACCCCACGAGTACGCGCGAGCGTAGGCCAGCGTCGACGCGGCGCCGGAGCTCAGGCGGCCGTCTCGGACGGGGTAGGGCGAGGAGTTACGATTCTCTCGGCTTACGCCCCCATTGACCTTGATCTCCACGAGCACGTCCTTCGTTCGAACGCCGTCGATGGTCCTGAACCCAGTCCCCGACGCGCTCGGTCAACGTTGGCCGCGGCCAGCAGCTATCCGGCCTGGTACGCCCGGACGACGTCCTCTTCAGGCGCAGAGAGCTCCCGTCTCAGGCTCTCACGCGCGATCTTCAGGTACCGGTTCACGGTTGCGCGACTCACGGACATCGCGCCGACCACCTCGTCGATGGACAGTTCCTCTCCGTAGCGCAACTCGAATGCCGTCTGTATGTCGAGGGGTAGGGTAGCGAGCGCCCTTCGAAGATGCGCGCGCTTGTCTACCTGCGACGAGAGGCTCGTGCCCATCTGGATCACCGACATGCTCGAGCTGTCAAAGACGCCTGTTTGAACGCGGCGATCGAAGTACTGCCGGACCTTGTTTCTAGCGATGCCCCACAGGTAACTCTTCAGGTTCTCGATCTCTGAGTGGTCTCGCTCGAGGAAGACCTTCAAGGTGTCCCCCGCCAAGTCGTAAGCTTCGGCGGCCGGCACCTTCGTGGCGAAGAAGCGTTTGAGTTTTGGCCAGTTTTCGTTGACGACGCTCTCGGTGGTGTGGCCACTCATACGGGACTCTCCTTGTACGCGGCGACCGCGATACCTGTGCTGGACATGCCAAACGCGGGTCCCCAGCCCGTGAAGTACCACTGAGTCTCTCCATCCCAGATCCGCCAAACGCCAAGCGGCTTCGCCCAAAGGAAGTCACCTCCGACCTGTCGGTGTACCCCGCTGCGCTTCATCGTGCCTGCGATTCGACAGTCGGGCCCGACACGCAACGACATCTCCGTATCCCCGCCCTGCGCTCGAACGACCCAGCTTCCGCCGATGAACGGAGAGAGTTGTTCACAAACCTCGGCGGAGGTCTCAGCGCCTCCAATGTTGGACCTCAGCGCGGCCACCTCAAACGCAGACCCAGGTGCTCTGCAGGCCTTACCATCCAGGCCGTTGTTGCACGCAGCCTGGCAGTCGGTCGTCGAGCTCTGGCCTCCACAGGCCAAGCTACATCGGGACTCACAAGACAGGGTGTCGTGTTGAACCGACGGAGCAGTTCTCGAGCTATCGATGGAAGCGATGGTGCCCCTGGATTCCCACCCGCCAACCGTGTTGCGTCGGTGCCAAACTCCGACCAAGCCCCCGGGTCTCGCCTCGAGTTCAAGCGTCATGTGAGCCCGTGCGGAGCCGGACATGGAAAACTCCCCGCGAAGGCGGCCGTTCTCATCCAACGTCATGGGGCTGTCCCCTTCGATATGTGTTGACCTGCGGCGGGAGATGCTGACGCGGCCTGCCTCGCGGCGCCGGTCTCCGTAGGCGACCTTCACCAACTTCCCTTGGGTGGCACAGGCGCCATCGCTCGAGATGTGTAGCTGATACTCGCCGGACGCGCGTCTGAGCGACTCGCGTTGAGCCCACGTAACCTCGGAGAGCAAAACCCAGTCGCCGACAAACTTATTGCTGGGGCAGGCCTTTGCGCTTGCCGTTCCAGCCGTGGGTACCGAGGTCAGCGTTTCTGTCTCCGTTTCGCCATTGTCCGGTGTCGCGACAACGAGTTCCGCTGCCCCGTCGTCCGCACCCGACTCAATGGGTCGAGAGTTCGGGTCGGCGCGACTCTCATCGGGCGGCCGGCTGTACGTCATCGCGACCCCCGCCCCTATCGCACCCACGAGAACTGCTCCGCTGACCGCCAACGGCCAGCGATACCGCACGAGCGGCGCCTTCGAGGCTGCGCGGAGTCGACTGAGAATCGGTCGGAGGCTTTCATGTCGCCTCATCGGATCGGCTCGAAGTGCCTTCTCGGCGGCGCGTCGTAGCCTTCGCGGCAGACGCTCCAAACCGAGCTTGATCGCTAGCTGAGGCCCGACGGCTGCCCCGATCGAGGCTGTGGAGACGGCTTCAACCAAAGTCACCGCCAAAGAGAACTGATCGGATCTTGGGTCTGCCGGTGCCCCCGAGACTATTTCAGGCGCCATGTAGCCTACCGTCCCCCCAACGTCTCCGCCTTCGTGGCGCATGACAAATTCGCCGAACGCGGTTGGGTCGACGCGGGCGAGCCCGAAATCGACAACCTGGACCGCCCCATCCTCGCCGATCACGACGTTCTCCGGCTTGAAGTCGCTATGCACCACGCCGGCCTCATGGGCTGCCAAGAGCCCCTCTGCCGCATCTGCAAGCACCCGAAACAGCTCCCGCTTCGACGGCAAACGCTGGATCCAGTTCCGCATGTTCTCACCGCGAACGAGCTCCATGCAGACGAAGAAACACTCGACTGGCCCGGCGGCCGTGTCGACGGTGGTCTTGCCGGTGTCGTACACCCCCACGACGTTCGGGTGGGAAAGGCGAGCGAGCATCCTCGCCTCGGCTCGAACATCCTCGACGTCAGTCGAGACAGAGCACGGGCACAGTTTCACCGCGACGACGCGCCCTAGCTCTTCGTCCCGAGCAGAGAACACAACCCCGCGTGCCCCTCGGCCCAACAAGGACGACGCCCTGTAACGCCCGGCTACCAACGGCGCGGGGGTCTTCGCAATCGCCGCCAACGCCAAACCGGAACCAATCCGGTTTTCCAACGCGACGACGCGGTCGAAGGGCATGAGACGAGAGTTTAGAGGATGTATTCAGCTCAGTCTGCCATCCAATTTTTTTTGGCTTAGGTGAGCCGTTCCGGCCGCAGCACGGACATGCCCACCAGCATGTCATCGAAACAGCTCTCGTTCCCGGTCATCGAACCCCCAATCACCCGCCACGCGCGACTCCGAATGGAGCAGCGCGGGATCAGCGTGGCCGAGGTCCTCGAAGCCATCTCGTACGGCTCCCGATTCTCAGGCCAGGATGCCAGTCGCTGGTACGTCGACTCGAAGGCGATTGCTCGCGCGCTGAGCGTTGGCGCCGAGATCGAACGCCTTCGGGGGCTATGCGTCGTCCGTGCAGCCAACGGGCTCGTGATCACCGTCTTTTGGATGCGAGGTGGCCACTGATGGTTGCTTCAGCGCCACAGCGGCGAGTTGTGCTCGTCGAAGTCTTTTGGGGTCGCAACAAGGACCCGAGGGTGCCGCTGGGTCACGCCTCCCTCTTGGCTGCGCTCTCAGCACGCACAAACGCCGACATTCGACCCGTCGCCGTCGCTCGACAGGACCTGGCCAGCGCGGAGGAGCTTGCAGAGCTGATGCTGAACGCACTCGACGACGCGAATGGTCCGGATGCGGACCTCGCGGTCGGCATCTATGTCTGGTCAGAGAAGATCATCACCGATGCACTCCGGATCGTGCGCCGGCGAGGCTTCTCGGGGCGCATCGTGATGGGCGGGCCACAGATCTCGTACGCACCGAGCGGTGTGGAGCGGCTCTACCCAAACGGCGACGCCTTCGTGCGTGGGTACGGGGAAGACGCGCTGTGTCAGCTCGTCGCAGACCCTGGGCGGCCGCCAATTCAAGGCGTTACGTACAAGCGTGGGTTTGACACCGCGGCGATCGCCAGGTGTGAGCTCCCGTCTCTGGAGTCGCCATGGCTCTCGAACACGATCCCCGCCCAAGGGCGACGCTTCCTCCGCTGGGAGACCCAGCGCGGTTGCCCGTACCGGTGCTCCTTTTGCCAACACCGGGAGGCGGGCTCTCGGCTCGCCCATCGCGCCCTGCACCCGGCGCGCATCTCCGCCGAAGCTCGAATGTTCTGTGAGGCCCGAGTGAGCGAGATCGCAGTGCTCGATCCGATCTTCAACGCCACTCGCCATGGCGCCACGGCGGACTGGCCGCTGCAGGTGCTGGGGTGGCTGTCTGAGTACGGCTTTGAAGGAAGGCTTTCTCTCCAGTGCCGTGCCGAAAATCTCGATCAGAGCTTCCTCGACGCGTGCGCGAAGCTCGACGTGAACTTGGAGTTCGGACTCCAGACTGCAGTCGAGGAAGAGTGGAGACCGATTCAGCGTGGCAACAAGATGGAGAAGGTGGATGCGGCACTTCGCAGCTGCCGCGAACGCGGCATTCGGCACGAGGTCAGCCTCATCTATGGCCTTCCACTTCAAACGCCATCGTCATTCGAGCGCTCCATTCAGTGGTGTCTCGAGCGGAACGTCCCCACCATCAAGGCCTTTCCGCTAGTCTTGCTGCGTGGAACCAGGCTCGAGAAGGACCGACAGCAGTGGGCACTTCGCACCGACGGAAGCGCCCTCGCGCGTGTGGTGGCGTCGACGACCTTCGACACGCGCGAATACGAGTCCATGGAGAAGCTCGCACAGGCCTTGGAGCGCAGCCAAGGTCAGCACCCCCGATCGATGCACGAACTGCGTGAGTTGGCTCGACACCAGCTGCCCACGCCCTTAGCTGGTCCCTCGGCAAGAAACTGGACAAAGAACTCCCAGATGACCCCGGACCACCGACACTCCTTCTCCACCCCCATCGCTCCTTCGGGCCCCGAGCGGAGCCGTCGCTTGCCAGGAAAGGGGGAAGGCGATGCCTGAGGAACTCTGTTGGTGTTTCGATCCCCTGCCTCCCTCGGGTGCTCGCCAGGGAGGCGACCCCGCGCAGTTCGTATTCGACCCGGACGTGGCCGCGCTCATCCGCGAGACCCTGCAGAACAGCAACGACCAACTGGCCGATGGCTGTCAGCGCGTGGACGTCTCGTTGCGACCCGTGCAAGTCGCCGGCGAAAGGCTCCGAGCGCTGCGTGAGGCGTTGCGCTTCGATTCACTTAGGGCGCATCTGAACTCCGTCGATGTAGGGCGGGCACGCTTTAGCCTCGGTCTTCGAGCGCTCGAGGCCGACACCCTCGAGATGCTTTGGATTGAAGACCGCGGCACGACTGGCCTCGTGGGCAGCGAGACCGGATCTGGCAACTTCGCGGCGCTCTGCCGCGATCGCCTTTTCAGCGAAAAGAAGCATGCCCACGCCGGGGGCAGCTTTGGTCTGGGAAAGGCGGTGCTCTGGCGATTCTCCCAAGCATCGACGGTGGCCTTTTATTCGAGGCTTGCGAGTGGTCCGGACGCGGGCCGCGAACGGCTGATCATCAAAAGCGCGCTGCCCTTCCATACCACCGACGACGGCCTGAGCTGGGCCGGGGAGGGTTGGTTCGGCCTCCGGGAAGACGCCATCAACGGCACTCGAGCGGTCTCAGTATGGGATTCTGCCGCCCGCGCACTGGCAGTCTCGCTGGGCGCGCGCCCATTCAGTTCGAGTGAAACTGGAACTTCGATCTGCATCGTCGCGTTCGGTGACCCGGCCGCCGAACTCGCTAGCGACGGCACCGCGCTGACCAAGCGGCTCGCCGCAGAGGTTCGTACGTTTTTTTGGCCCGCCCTCGCTCGAGGACGCTTGGCGGTTGATGTCTCCAGCCAGGCGCTCGCACTTCTCTCCGACAGTGTGCCCGCGTGCCTCGCCGAGATGCTCGAGCGCTATGACCTCAGGAAGGAACAACGCGAGTTGACCACGCCTGGAGACGTAGCCGTCGAACGAATCGCGGTACAGGTGCCGGAGCGAAGGGATGGACGCTACGGCACAACACCGGCGTTCGCAGATGTCATCATCCAACTCGCAGAAGACGGGGACGAAGACCTAGGTTTGTTGTGGTGCTTTCGGGGCCCTGGGATGATCGTCCAGCGCCGTGACCTTAGGCAGATCTCGCTCGCCGCCCGCCCATTTAGAGCCATCCTCGTCTGCGGCGAAGCGATTCGAGACGTAGCCGACTCGTCAACGGCGCTCGAAGTGTTTCTCAAGACGGCCGAGCCTCCGGCTCATGACCGCTGGGGACCGACTCCACGGCTAAGGGAGGAATACAAGCGCGGCTGGAAAATCGAGCTCGAGCGCTTGATGAAATCCGCCTCGGAGTCCGTCCGCAAGCACGTAGCCATTGCCCCCGATACGACCGAGGGGGGACCCGAGAAACTACGCCGGCTTTTCAAGGCCGGCACCGTCGGCGGGGGCCGCTCAGAGAGCGAGTTTCATTTTCGGGAGCTACGAGCCCAAGTCCGAGATGAAGCCTGGCACTTCAAGGCCACTGTCATCCCCAACCTCCCCACCGAGGCGGCGTGGAGCACGGTGGTCGACATCGAATTTCCCGAGGAACGTGGGACCGGACGAACCAGCGGCATCATCGCGCGCGCTACCGTCCAAGGTGCTGATTTTGATCTCGTGGACGGCCGCCTCACCATTTGGGCTCCACCGGGAACGGAGTCGGTGGACATCGCGGGCAGCACCGACCGAGAGCTGCACCCCGCTCCCACGCACGAGGCGGCCATCGAGCTCGTCATTCGATCTCATGCGGAGGTCTCGGCATGACCGTAAAACGCCGGCGATTCCTGCCCTACGCATTTGGAGAGCGACGCCTCTCGTTCTCAATCGCACGCGCTTGGACCGGGGACGAAGTCGTTCCCCTCGAAGACCTTCTCGACCCCGAGCGGGGTGTCCTCGACTTGAGAGGGTTCGCCGACCGGGCCCACACACTCTCCTTGTTGATTCGGGCCCCGCAGTTCGAGCGCGCCTTGCTCTCGCAGGTACTGCCCGCAACGGAGCACGAGCGACCGCCGGTGAGACTCGTCGCGGTGTTGACGGATGCTCGTGGCTGGTGCCGTAGGTCGACCCCCCCCGAGCGCAATGG
>JAUIJR010000745.1 GCA_030431075.1 Polyangia bacterium
CGGCTTCACTTGGTTCGTCGGCGCCCGCGAGGATCTCGCTGGCCTCCCGAAGCAGGGGGTCTTCGAGGATCATGCCGCCGCTGCGCAAGGCGGCGCGAGTGCGCAGCTCGTAGCTGCCGGGATCTTGTCCGCCCAAGACACTCGGCACCGGGGGCCAGCGAAGGACGATCGCGCCGAGGACGAGCAGCCCCCACACCCAAGTCTCGCGGCGCCCGGCCGCCGGCGCGGCCTCGTCGCGCGTGGCGTCTCGTGAGACTCGACCGACAAAGAAACTCGCCAGCGCGAGGCCGGCCAAGGCGAGAGAGACCGAGCTCGAGCGCAGCTGGCCCAAGGCGGCCGCGGCGACACACACGGCGGCGGCCAAGCTCAGCGCGGTGATCGTGCCGAGCAGCAGCGCGACGAGTCGGGCTTCGATGCGCTCGGGCCTCGCTTCGACGCCGAGCCACGCGCGCGCGCATCCGACCGCGAGCACGGCGGTGGCGACTGCGACGCTCACCGCGCCAAGCTATCAGCTCCGCGGGCGCGCGGACGATATCGACCTTGGCTCGCTCCCAGCTGGGGGCGGGGGACGATCTGCGAGCGAACGACGTTCGACGAGCGGATCGCCGAACTCGACCGGGCGCCGAGTGTGCGACCCGTTGCGCACTTTCCCCGCTCGCTTTTTTTGGTATGTCCCAGCTGCCATGGGGCTCGGACACGAAAGCGACGGGAGTGCAAAGCAAGGCTTTACTTACCTCGACGGCGAGTTCGTCCCCGATGACCAGGCCAACGTCAGCGTTCGCTGCCGCGCCTTGAACTACGGCCTCGGCTGCTTCGGTGGCGTGCGAGGCTACCTCGCCGACGACGGCAACGAGGTCTACGTCTTTCGCCTCGACCAGCACGTCGCTCGACTCGAGCGCAGCTGCCGGATGCTCTTTTTGACGCCCAAAGAGGACGGCGCGCGCATCCGCGAGATCATTTTGGAGCTGCTGCGACGCAACGAGGTGCACTACGACGTGTACCTGCGCCCGATGGTCTTCTCGAACTCGAACTTGCTCGCCCCGGTGCTGCGCGAGCAGGACGCGGCCTTGACCGTCTACACGATGCCGCTCAAGCGCTACATCGACAAAGACGCCATCGACGTGTGCATCTCGAGTTGGCGCCGCGTGAGAGACAACGCGATCCCCTCGCGCACCAAGCCCACCGGCGGCTACCTCAACAGCGCCCTGGCGCGCCGCGAAGCCTTCGACAACGGCTTCGACGAGGCCATCTTCCTGACCGAGGACGGCAAGGTCTCCGAGGGCTCGGCCGAGCACATCTTCATCGTGCGCCACGGCAAGCTGATCTCGCCGCCGAGCACCGAGGACAACCTCGACGGCATCACGCGGCGAAGCTTGATCCAGATGGCGACCGAGGACCTGGGCCTCGAGTTCCAAGAGCGGCAGATCAGCCGCACCGAGCTCTATGTCGCCGAAGAGATGTTCTTGTGCGGTACGGGCGCACAGGTCACGCCGGTGGCCAGCGTAGACCGGCGCAAGCTCGGCGCGGGCGGCATCGG
>JAUIJR010000746.1 GCA_030431075.1 Polyangia bacterium
CCAGGCCCAGCGGGCGGCTCGACGCCTCGCGCCGCGCGCGGGTGAGCTTGTCGTAGAACTCGCTGTCCTCGAACTGCGGCAGGTCGAGCGTGACCGCCTTCTCGAGGATCATCACGTTCACGCGGTGGCCCAGCTGGGCGCGCAGCAGCGACTGACAGACGCTGAGGCCGCGCTGCGCGCCGGCGAGCGCCGCGACGATGCCCGCCTCGAGCGCGACGTACAGGAGCGCCGCGCGCTGATGCGCGGAATCGCCCGAGTCGGCCGCCAGCACCACGGCGTCGACGATCAGCTTGCCGACGTACGCCACCGCCGCCGGCAGCACGCCGGCCACCAAGGTCAGCAGGCCGAACGCGATCGTCAGGCGCGGGCTGGTCTTCCACACCAGCGCGCAGGCGCGCCCGGCGTAGCGGAAGGTGTCCAGCGGCGCGCGCGCGACGTCGGACTTGGGGGGATCCGGGGGTGGGGTCAAGGGGCCCTCCGTCGCGGGGTCTGCTCACGATCCGTTGGTGGCCGGTCCGACCGGCTGTCAGCTATCAGCAGTCAGCCTTCAGCCGGGCCCGTACGCCGTGCCGAGTACGGCATCGCTCGGCGAGCTCGGGGCGCCGGGCTTCCGGGCAGATGCTCCAATCGCCGCGACGGAGCTGAAAGCTGACCGCTGAAAGCTGATAGCCCGACCCTCCTTGCGGGGCGTACGGTGGACCAACGGGTTTGCATCACACCCTCCGTGGCCGTGCGATGCCGGCGGCCCGAGGCGTGTCGCCGTGACCGGCGCGTCTCACTGGCCGGTGACCGAAGGCCCCATGCCGGCCCCGCGCCCGCGCCACGGCGCATCCGCAGTTTGGCGCGAGTGTTGTATAAAGGTCGGCAGACGAAGGCCGCGCCTTCGACGCCAGGAGTGCCCGATGGTCGCCCTCACGATGTTGGTCCTCGCCCTCCAAGCCCCCGTCAACTGCCCGCCCGAGGTGGGGCAGATTCGCTGGGACGGTGTGCATCACCAGCTCACCATCAAGGGCAAGCGCGTGGCCGTGCGCGGCACGGTGTGGGACCGCGACCGCGACGGCAAGCCCAGCCACAAGGACCTCATGCGCATCGAGTCGGCGAGCGGCTTCGGCGTCGACGAGCTGTGGGTGGAGCTGCGCGGCAACCTGGCCAAGGAGGTCGCGCGCAGCCTCAAGAGCAAGGGCAACGCGGGCGTGCGCTGCGAGAGCCGCTTCACGGTGGAGGGCGTGCCCAAGGTGGGCACGTCCCGCGCCCTCGCGCGCCTGATCGAGGACGCCGGCGGCGGCGGCGGCGGCAAGGTCACCCTCGAGGATCGCGTGCGGGGCGACATGGCCGGCTGGGCGGAGCAGATGTGCGCCGGCAAGACCCACATCGGCGAAGAGCAGCTCGCGGCGGCCCTCGAGGCCCGCGCCAAGCGCGCCCACTCGAAGGCCGGCGCCGGCACCCTGCGCCGCGTCGCCCACCAGGTGGCCGCCGACTACAGCCTGAAGTGCGCTCACCTCGAGGTGGGCAAGGGGCTGACCTT
>JAUIJR010000747.1 GCA_030431075.1 Polyangia bacterium
TTTTTGAAGCCGAAGGCGAAGATGCCGATGCTGGTCACCACGGCCGCGAAGACCAAGGAGGGCAGCTTCTCGGTGCCCGCGACGCCAGCTTGGGCCGGCAAGGTGGCGAGCACGCCGGCCGCCATGCCGCGCGGGAAGCTCACGGTGATCAGCTGGCGATCTTTGTGCTCGAAGGCACCGCGAGTCACCGCGATGACGGCGGGCACGCGCGCGACGAGCAAGCCGAAGCCGAAGACCACGCCGGCGGCGAGCAAGGACCACGGCGGGGTCAGCTTGAGGCCGATGAAGGTGAAAAAGAAGGACTTGATGATGAAGGAGATCTGCGTGTGGACGGTGCGGACCTCGTAGTCGAGCTCCACCGGACCGTCGCCGTCGGCGCGAAAGCCCACCATCTTCATGAGCGCGTCGGCGTTGCCGACGATGATGGCGAAGGCCAAGATCCCCATCGCCGCGCTGCCGCCCATCTTGTCGACGACGACGTAGAGCACGAGCAAGGCGGCCAAGGTCACGGGGTAGGCGTGCGGGCTGCCGCGCAAGCGGGCCATGATGGGCATCCACACCCAGCCGGCCGCGACGCCCACGGCCAAGGCGATACCGAAGTTTTTGGCCAAGGTGACCGCCGCGCTGGAGCTTCCGGCGGCATCGCCCGCGCCGGGGGCCAAGATGTTGATCATGGCCACGGTGACGACGACGCACAGGGCGTCGGTGAGCGCCGACTCGAGGCCGACGAGGTTGGCGACCTTCTCTTCGACCTTGGCCAGGGTCATCGAGGGCATGACGATCAGCGAGCTCGACCCGCCGAGCATGGCCCCGACCATCAGGCCGTGGGTGAAGTTCCACCCCTCCGGCAGCATGCCCACGGCCGAGGCGCCCATCGTCAACACGGCGATGAAGATCGTGCTCAGCGTAAAACTCAGTATGGCCAGGATCGTGGCCCGGGGCGCGGATTTGACTAGCTCGCTGATGACCAGCTGTGAGCCCCCCTCGAACAAGACGATGATCAAGGTGAGCGCGGCGAAGAGCGGCAAGATGCCGTCGAGCGCATCGGGATCGACGAGCCCCGTCGCGTTGAGCAGCACCCCCGCGAGGATCAGCCACACCACGTCGGGGATCTGCGTGCGGGCGAAGATCATCTCGCCGGCCGCACCGAGCAAGAAAAGCCCGGCGATCATGACCAGACTCAAAGACAGCGGGTCGAGCATGGGGTGCGGCGACGGTATCGTGCGCGGGCCAGCGGCGCCAGCATCGTGGCCGCCCGAGCGGGCCGCGGGACTTGGCAGCCGTACCGCCTTGCGGCGATGCTTCGCCCGTGCGTCGCGCCCCCGATCGAGCCTCCCCCGCGCGTCGCGCTCGGGCGAAGGTGCGCGCTGCGCAGACCGGGCCGGCGGCCTTGGGCCTGGCACTGGGATTGGCCGCCTTCGTGGGCCCGGTGTCGGCCGCCTGGGCGGGCCCGCCGACCGAGTCGGCGCCGGCCGAACTCCCCGAAGGCTTCGAGCCGGCCGAGCTGATCGAGGCCGTCACCGT
>JAUIJR010000748.1 GCA_030431075.1 Polyangia bacterium
GGTAGCTGGTGCGCCACACCGGCGCTTCGGCCACGTAGCCGAGCTCCACGCGGCCGCTGCGTTCGACGGCCAAGCTCAGATCGTGGTTGCGTTGGGCGCCTTGGCGCGAAAGCGAAGAGGACGCGAGCTCGATGCGCTCCGCCGCCCCCGCCTCGAGCGGACGCACCTGCTCGACCTCGTCGGTCTTCATGCGTCGCAGCGAGCCGTCTTCGTCGAGCACGACCAGGTTCCACTGCGGCTCCACCGGCGCGGCCGTCTCCCCCTTGGCCACGGGCGGCACGGGCAAGGGCCCCTCGACCTCGACGAGTCGGCCGCGCACGCGAGCGATCCCCTTGCCCGAGACTTCGACCCGTTGTCCCTCCAAGCTGCGCAAGACCACCTCGTAGCCCATCACCACCTCGCCTTCTTCCGGCAGACCGGCGAGCGCCCGGGCGGCCCCGTCGCTGACCGAGCTCGCAAAGGCCACCCCGCTGACCCGCGCTTGGCCCCCCGGGCTCAGCACCACCAGGGTCTTGAGCGCGTCGTCGAGGTGGGCGGCCGGAACGGGCAATTGAAGCTCGGAACCGCTGTGCATCGCTCCCCCTCGCTCGAAGTAGGCGACCCCCGTCTCGTACATGCGCACCCGCTCGAGGGGGAGCACGCCGGGCTCGCCGGCGCTGGCGACGGTCGCGAGCAAGGAGGTCGACGTGAGACCGGCGCACACGCAAAGGCGGCGGACGGTGCGACGAAAGCGAAGGGAGTTCAGGCGCGACATGGGACGGCGGATGGACAGCCCTCACGCGGGCAGGTTCCCCCCTTCGACCACAGATCCGCGCGGGACCTGAGTCAAAGATCCCGACTTGCCCTCAATCCGCGTCGCGTCGATGCATGCTGCGCCGCAAAGTCCGGCCCGCGACCTTGAGCGCGAGCCGGTTCGGAAAAAATCGCGGCAGGAATGCGGCCAAGCGATTGAGCGTCCCGGGCACCACCACCGGCTTGCCCGACAACATGCCCGAGATCCCCAAGGCGGCGACCTCTTCGGCGCTCATCATCACCTTGTGCCCCTTTTCGGTCAGCTCGGTCCCCGCCGAGTCCATGAACTCGGTGTAGACGCCCCCGGGGCACAAGCAGGACACGCGAATGGCCGTGTCTGCGAGCTCGTAGGCCAGGATTTCGGAGAACTCGCGCACGTAGAACTTGGTCCCCGTGTAGACCGCATAGCCCGGAGAGCCCTGAAAGGCCGCGAGCGACGCGACGTTGCTGATCCAGCTCGGCTGCCCGTGCTCGCGCATGTGCCGGCCCAAACGATGGCTGAGCTCGGTCAACGCGCGCACGTTGACGTCGATGGAGGCGAGCTGCCGCTCGAGCTCCTCGTCGAGCATGGGCCCATAACTTCCGAGGCCCGCGTTGTTGATGAGCACACGAACCGGCCCTTGCTCGAGAGCCGCGCTGACGAGCTCGCCAGGCCCCTCGCGCGTCGAGAGATCGACCGCGACCGGGTGGCAAGACACGCCGTGGGCCTTGGCGAGTTCGGCACCCAGGC
>JAUIJR010000247.1 GCA_030431075.1 Polyangia bacterium
AGCGACGGGATCGTCGAGTCGGTCGTCGGCTCGACCGACCCGGTGTTCCCCGGCGACGGCCCGCTCACCGGCATCCCGCCGACGCCCACCGACGGTGGTGAGTGGTTCTTGAACCACCCGACCAACCTGCTGCTCCAACCCGACGGTCGCGTGCTCGTGATCGCCTGGCACAACCACAAGCTGCTCTCGGTCGATCCCGACGCGGAGCAGGTCGAGGTGGTCTGCGGTCGTGGCGCGGGATTTGCCGGCGACGGCATGCCCGCAGCGACTTCGGCCTTGTTCAAGCAGGTCGTCGACGGCGCCTACGATGACGAGGGCCGCATCTACCTGGTCGACCAGCAAAACCAACGCGTCCGGATGATCGACCTCGACGGCATCATCACCACCATCGCGGGCGACGGCACGATGGGCGAGGCCGGCGACGGCGGTCCGGCCCTGGATGCCCAGTTCTCGTGGGCGGTGGGCTCCAACCCCAATCCGAGCGGCGGCATCGCCCATCACGAGGGCAAGCTCTACGTCTCGGACACCGAGGCCAACCGGATCCGGGTCATCGACCTGGCCAGCGGGCAGATCGACGCCTTCGCCGGCACCGGTGAGCCGGGCGACGCCGGCGACGGGGGCCCGGCGGTCGACGCCCAGCTGCGGGCGCCACGAGACCTCGAGATCGGACCCGACGGCGACCTCTACTTCGCCGACACCGACAACGGCAAGGTTCGCGCCATCGACCTCGAAGACGGGACCATCCGCACGGTGGTGGGCACCGGCGAGCTCGGCATCGAAGACGAAGACGGGATGCTGGCCACCGAGATCAAGCTGCGCCGTCCCTTTGGCGTCAGCTTCGACGCCGAGGGCAATCTCTACGTGCTCGACACCCTCAACTCGCGGATCGTGAAGGTGGCCCGATGATGCCTCGCAAGCTTCGAAACCTGTCCGTCCTGCGTCTCGGCGGCCTCGCGCTGCTCACGGGCGCCGCCACGGGCTGTCCCAACGACGGGCCCAAGCACTGCGATCCGGATGTCCCCGGGACCATCTGCACGATCATCGGCAGCGGTGAGAACGGCTACGACCGCAACGCCGACGACGAGGTCCTCGAGGCCTTGGCGGCGAAGATGTCCTTGCCCCAAGACACCCTCTCGGCCCCGGACGGCTCGGTCTACGTGCTCGACTGGAACAACCACCGCCTGCGTCGCTTCGCCGATGGCGAGCTGGCCTGGGTGGCGGGACGCGGCGAGCTGGGCGGCAGCCTGGACGACCCGGCCAACGGCGACTTCAACCACCCGACGAACATCATCTTCGATCCCAGCGGCGAGCAGATCATCATGGCCGCCTGGCACAACTCGAAGATCCGCGTCGTGGATCGAAGCACGGGCGCCGTCGTCGACGCCTGCGGTGATGGCCGCCGTGCCTACTTCGGCGACGGGGGCGACGCGATGACGGCGGCTTTGGATCTGCCGGCCAGCATCGCCTTGGACCCCCAAAATCGGCTGGTGATCATGGACCAGGCCAACCAAGTCCTGCGCATGATCGACGAGGCGGGCGACATTCAGCTGCTGGCCGGACGCTGCATCATCGACGCGCCGGCGCCCGGCGGTCCCGGCCCCTGCGCCGAGGGCCAAGTTCCGGTGCAGTGCCCCGGGGATGCGACGGGCGAGTCCGGCAAGTGGACCTGCGGGGAGCCCTCCGAGACCTGCAGCTTGCCTTGCACGCCGGGCTACGCGGGCGACGGTGGGCCGGCCACCGAGATGCGCATGGCCCAGCCCTTTGGGCAGTCGGCCTCGCCGGCCGGACGCATCGCCTTCGACGCCAACGGCCAGCTCTACTTCGCGGACACCGGCAACCACCTGATCCGACGCATCGACACAGATGGAATCGTGCACCGCGTGGCGGGCACGCCCCCGGTCGATGGCCTGCCCCAAGCCGGCTACGAAGGGGAGGGCGGCTCGGCCCTCGACGCCAAGCTCAACTTCCCGGTGGACCTCGCCTTTGGCGATGACGGCACCTTGTACTTTACCGACGTCTACAACCATTGCGTGCGCGCCATCGACACCGACGGCACGATTCACACGGTGGTCGGGGTCTGCGGCGAGAAGGGCTCCGAAGGGGACGGCGGGCCCCCGGACGAGGCGCGCTTGAACCTGCCTTTCGGGATCGAGTGGACGCCCGAGCGCTTGTTGGTCTCGGACACGGGCAACAACGTGATCCGATCGGTGCGTCTGGACTGAGGTGCGCAGCGTGTCGAAAGCCCCCGTCGTGTCCTTTGGCCGAGTCGCTCGCTTCGCGCTGCTGCTCCCGCTGTTCGCGGCCTGTCCGCCCGAGCCGGACCCAGGCCCCGAGCCCGACTTCCCCGAGGACTACGAGGCCGACTACGTCGAGGTCCGAGACTGCCGCGGCAGCGCCGACCACGACCTCAACACGATCCGGATCCTGGCCAGCCCCGAGGCCCTCGAGCCCTACATGACGCGCGGGATGCCCTTTCCCGAGGGCGCGGTCGTCGTCAAAGAGGAGTACGAGTTCGGCGACATCGCCTGCGAAGGGCCGATCAAGCAGTGGACGGTGATGCGCCGGCTCGCCGACGACAGCTCTCCGGACACCCTCGACTGGGCCTGGCAGCGGGTCGACTTCGACCGCCATGTGCGCTCGAGCGACGAACCGCGCTGTATCGGCTGCCACATGGGCTGCGGCGTGGCCCCGGATGGCCACGACTGGACTTGTGCCCTACCTTGAGCAGGTGAGTCGGCGGGCCCGCACGCGCACTTCGACGGGGTGGATCTCCACCTTGGGGGTGGCCGCGTCGCTGTTCGCCGCGCCGGGGTGCCGCGAAGACCCCTGCGGGAGCCACGTCGGGGACATCTGCCTTTTGGCGGGCACCGGCGAGCTGGGCTTCAACGGTGACGACAAGCCCGCCACCCAAAGCGACCTCTACTTGCCCTCGACCGTCCGACGCGGCCCCGACGGGCGGATCTGGGTGATGGACTTCAACAACCAGCGCCTGCGTCGCATCGAGGACGACGGTCGCCTGGTGACGGTGGTGGGCAATGGCTGGCACGCCTACGCCGACCCCGAGCTGCCCTTGCTCGACACGCCCCTCGAAAACCCGATCGACTTTCGCTTCAACGCCGAAGGCCAGGTGGTGTTCACCAGCTACCACGACCCGCGGGTGTTCGAAGTCGGCGCGGACGGGACCCTCGAGACCCTCGCCGGCGCGGCCGACGGCGTGACGGGCATGACGGGGAACGAAGGCGACGGCGGACCGGCCCTCGACGCGCTCTTCATCCAACTCGATGGGATCGTCCTCGACGACGAGGGCAGCATCTACGTCTCGGACAGCCTGGCCAACCGCGTCCGCCGGATCCGGGACGGCAACATCGAGACCATCGCCGGCACGGGGGTGCCCGAGTTCGGCGGCGATGGGGGGCCGGCCGTCGAGGCCGCGCTGTGGTGGCCGACCGCGCTGGAGTTCGACGCCGAGGGGCGCTTGCTGATCGCCGACACTTTCAATCACCGCGTGCGTCGCATCGACGCCGAGGGCCGCATCGAGACCATCGTCGGCAACGGTGAGCCGGGCTTCGCCGGTGACGATGGGCCCGCCCTCGAAGCGCGCCTCGACCAGCCCTACGGTCTCGCCGTCGACCCCGACGGCAGCCTCTACATCGCCGACCGCGGCAACCTACGGATCCGCAAAGTCGACCCCGAAGGCCAGATCAGCACCCTCGCCGGCAACGGCGAAGAGGGCCGCTGCCCCGGTGGCCCCGCCCTCGAGTGCGAGCTCGGCTTTCCCGGCCGCATCGCCATGGACGGCGACGAGCTGCTGATCGCCGGCCAATCGATGGCGAGCGTGTGGCGACTGCGGCTGCGCTGACGATGCGCTCGTGTGACGGCGTCGTAGCAATCTAAGGGCGTTCTCGCCCAATGGCTCCGACACACATGGCCATCGGATTTTCCGATGGCCCCATCGATATTTTGCGTTGGACGCGGTCGAGATGCTGCTCCTACATTTCGCGAGCGTTTGGATGCACTTGCCGCGGATGGGGCTTCGTTCCTACGGACCCCAGGTCATGATTTGCTTCCCCCCAAGCTCGTCGTCGAAGGCAGGTCGGTCGGTCAAACGCGCTCGAAGAGAAAGTCGTTCCCATGACCAAGCCCACGCGTACATCTCCCCAACTTCGTCCACTAGCTCGATTTCGCCCGAATCGACGCCCTTTTCTCCTGCTCGGCGCCCTGAGCCTTCACCTCGGCGCCTGCATGGAGGGGGGGGACCCCCTCGGCGGCCCGGCCAGCGAGTCCGCCTTCGATACCGACGGCAGCAGCGATGCGCCCGAGCTCGACTTGGAAGGGTCGAGTCAGTTGCCGGACACCGTCGCCTTGCCCGATGGATTCGGCGATGTCGAGCACTATCCCTACGAGATCGAGGACGGCTATGTCGTCGTGGGTGGCGACATGGTCGTCGGCCGCGTGGACGAGGTGTTCACACAGACCTTCGGTTTCATCGACAAGGAGGGCCGCTGGCCCAATGGCGTCATCTACTACGAGATCGACATGCAGGGCAAAAATGGCTTCGACGCGCCCCAGGCCATCGAGATCGAGGCCGTGATTCGGGAGTTGGACGAAGTCTCCTCGCTCGACTTCGTCGAGGCTCCGAACCGCAAAGAGCGTGTGGTGATCCGGCGGTGGAGCAAGACACGTGGTCGCGCGCAAGTCGGCAAGGACAAGTGGGGGCGGACGCAGTGGGTCAAGCTCCCGGGCTGTCGCCTCGGCGTCATGGACCAAGATGACTGCGACAAGTACGAGAACGCGCGCACCGACTCGATGATCGTTCACGAGCTGCTGCACGCGGCCGGTTTCAAGCATGAGCACCAACGCGGTGATGCCTACGAGGGCATTTTCACGGCTCCCATGGGTGTCGCCGGTGCGCAGTTCAACAAGCAGTGCGTCAAAAAGGGCAAGCGAGGGGACTGGAAGCGGGCCAAGCCCGGATTCGGCGAAGAACTCCGGAACATCGGGTTCTACGACCCGGCATCGGTCATGCACTACCGACCGGTTTCGAGCTGCCGGATCGACAAGAACGACGACGACATGGACGGCTCCACGACCGACTGCCGCTGCTTTCCCGTCAGCATGCCGAACGATCCGAACGATCGTGCGCCGCTCGAGGACTACTGGGAACGCAATTCGAGGCAGACGGCCTTTTGCGCCCGAGATCCGAGCGACTCGAGTTCTCCCGGCCTGCTGCCAAGCGAGTTCCGCACGGCATGTAGCGTCTCCCACAACGACCTGCAGTCGATCGACTATCTGGCCGCGCAGTTCAGCAAGAAGAAGGACTTCAAGCCCAGCGTCAACGATGGGCTTGGTCACGCGATGGCCAGCGGAGACTTCAACGACGACGGGATCGACGACCTCGTGATCGGAGTTCCCTACGCGACGCACAACCCGAAGCTGGGCGGCAACGAGGATGCCGGTGGCTTCGGTATCTACATGGGGAACCCTGGTCGCAAGAAACAGAGCCTGAAGAAGGACCGGCCGGGCGTGCTCCCGCGCCAATCCTTCGGCGTTCCCTTCTTGCTTTGCCCCGATCGCTCCTGCGACGACTCGACCCGCACCGGGTGGTCGGTCGCGGTGGGCGACATCGACGGCGACCGCTTCGACGACCTGGTCGTGGGTAGCCCCGGTGCGGACGGGGGCGGTGCCATCTCGATCTACCGCGGTTACCGGGGCGGGGTTCGCCTCAGCCAGGTCATCAAGAACGAAGACCTCCCCTTGCAGCCGGGGGACATCTTCGGGCGCTCGGACTTCGACGAGTTCGGTTACGCGGTCGACGTCGTCGACGGTCAGATCCTCGTGGGGGCGCCAGGGGCCATGGACCCGCGCACCAGCAATCGCTGTGGAGTCGGGCACTTGTTCAGCTGGGCGCCGGTCGATGAGGAGATGCGCCTCGAGGAGACGCTCGAGTCGACCACCGGCTGCGGTGGTGGCGACGAACTCGGTGCCTCGGTGATGATCATGTCCATCGGCGAGGGCGAGAGCTACGACTACATGCTCGGTGCACCGGGCTGGTCCGACGACATCGGTCGCGTCAACGTCTACCAGCGCGCCTACGGCACGAACAACATCGGCTTGCGCCGTTCGCTCTACCTTCGAGACGAGGCCGGCTTCGACTGCACCCCGGAGAACTTCGTGCCGCAAGAAGCCGACGAAGGGGCGCGTTTTGGCCACGCCCTCGCCAGCCGGCGCGACGACCTGTTCATCGGCGCGCCGGGCCAACGAACGGCGAACGGACAGACGGGCGAAGTGCAGGTCCGCCGGCACATCGGCAGCGCCTGCTACCCGCTTTCGATGGAGGTGCTCACGGCCAACGATGATCCCATCGACCAAGACGGGGCTTTGTTCGGCTGGAGCCTCGAGGTCGCCGACTTCGACGCGAACAACGGCGGCATCGCCATCGGTGCGCCCGGCATCTCCAACGGAGGCGCCGCCTACGTGTTCAGGGGCAAGAGCATCTTCGGGGGCAGCTACGCGCTTCTCGACACCCTGGTCCCCGGGGATGGAGACGACGATCTCGGCGCGAACGCTCGCTACGGCCACGCCTTGGCGGCCGGTGACTTCGACGGCGCCCAAAGCCCCAACATGTCGGCGACCCACCACGTGGTCGACGTGGACTTGGCCATCGGCGCACCCGGGGCCGACATCAAAAAGGCCAACGACGGCGTCGTTGCATTGTGGAGTCAGGCGACGAGTAACGCGGCCCTGAGCTACTGGCGGAAGATCAACTTCCGCACGCGAACGCCCTACGCGAAGTAGTCGAAGTGCGCCCGATAGCGAAGGCCGAGGTCGCCACGCGGGACCTCGGCCTTCGTACAGGTGCGATTGAATTCGCTCCGATCGCATGCACATCTTGTGCGCCCGCTGACTTTCGGGCCGAGATTTGCCGGATGGGAGGGGTGGCTCGGTATTGGCGGCTCGTGGGAAGGCCTGCATGATCGGCCCGCCGGTCGATTCGACCCAGGAAAGTCGCCGTGAAGATCCCGTCGCCCTTGCTCGACGCCTTTCAGGCCGTCGCCCACAAAGGCAGCTTCTCGGCCGCGGCGAAATCCCTGCACATCAGTCAATCGGCGCTCTCGCGGCGCATCCTCAACCTCGAGCGCGAGCTCGAAGCCGACCTCTTCATCCGTGACGCCGGGGGCGCGCGGCTGACCTCGGTCGGCGACATGCTCGTGCGCTACTGCCAGACCAAAGACGGACTCGAAGAGGAACTCTTCGAATCGATCCGCGGTCGGCGGGAAGGTGCGCACGGAGGCGTCCTCCGCGTCGCCGGCTTTTCCACCGTCATTCGCCCGGTCATCATGCCCGCGCTGTCCGAGTTCATCGCTGGGCAGCCCAAGGTGCGCGTGGAGGTCTCGATTCAAGAGATCCGGGAGCTGCCGGATCTCTTGCGGCGTGGAGAGGTCGACTTCGCCGTGACCTACGATCGCATCGAGCGTCGTGGGGTCGTCTCGCAGCGGCTCGGCTACGAGGAGAACGTCATGGTGACCTCGGCCAAGGTGCGGGGTCGCTACGACATCTTCTTGGACCACGACATCGAGGACCAGACGACCCACCAGTTTCTGACGCTGCAAGGGCAGCCCTATCAGGGGATCGAGCGTTCCTTTCTCGGTGACATCTACGGCTTGATCGATGGCGTTCGACACGGGTGGGGTCGGGCGGTCATCCCTCGCTACATGGTCGAGGACGACCCGGACTTGATGATCATGGAGGAGTTCGAGCCACTGCTGCTGCCCGTTCATCTTTGCTACAACCAGCAGCCTTACGTCACCCGGCTCTTTCAGGCCGCGCTCGATGCCCTGTGCGCGAACGCGCCGGCTTACCTGCCCACCTCGAGCCCGGTCCCCGTCGCGGGAGCGAGTCGCGGGCAGACGGGCTAGCTCGTCGCCCCAGCCTCGGCGAAGCCCATCAGGTGCTCACGGGCGCGCTCGACGGCGTTGCGGCCCCCGGCGAGGACGAGCTGGTCTTCGGGGCCGACCCGGGTGGCGGCGCCGGGGTCTTCGGCCTGGCCGTCGCCGCGGCCGACCCGCAAGACCACGGCCCCCGAGTGCTTGGGCAGCTCGAGCTGGGCCAGGGTGCGGC
>JAUIJR010000749.1 GCA_030431075.1 Polyangia bacterium
GACAACGGCAAGGCCGCTGCCCAAAGGGGCCAACGCCGCGATCGCCGAGCCATCGAAACGTGAGAAGAAGATCGATCCCGATCGCGCATGATCTCGCAAAGCGGTGCTTGACCGCGGGACGCGATGCCTTTAGCTTCGCCGTCCCTTCGCCTCAGGGGCGGAGTGTTTACGGAGAACTCATGTCCGTCAAGATCAGGCTTTCCCGCGCCGGCAACAAAAAGCGCCCCTTCTACCGCATCGTCGCCGCCGACACGCGCGCCCCTCGCGATGGCCGTTTTCTCGAGAAGCTCGGGACCTACGACCCGCTGACCGAAGACGGCACCTTGGACCTCAAGCGCGACCGCGTGGACTACTGGATCGGCGTGGGCGCACTGCCCACCGACACCGTCGCCCGCTTGTTGCGCAAAGACGCGAAGGCCAACGCCTGAGCTCGGCTTCGGCCACCCAGATCCGGCTCTGCGCTCGCGCGGGCCGGATTTTGCGTGAGCGAGGTCCGCTTCGGCCGGCCCCGGCGCCTTTTGCCCGCCTAGTCCCTTCGTGGGATGCTTGAGACAAGGGCGCGCAGCTCTCGCCCTCGGACTTTTTGCTCCGGGACCCTTCGCTCCAGCGACTCTCTCGATTCCTCCTCCACTTCCCCGCGCACCCCCAGGCACCGCATGTCCAACGTCACCCTACGCGAGCTCGTCGAGTTCATTTCCAAAGCCCTCGTCGACCAACCCGACGACGTCGAAGTGTCCGAGATCGCGGGCGAGCAAACCATTGTTTTGGAGCTGCGCGTGGCCAAAGAGGACCTCGGCAAGGTGATCGGCAAGCAAGGCCGCACGGTCAAGGCCATGCGCGCCATCCTCAACGCGGCGAGCTCCAAGCTCAAAAAGCGCGCCGACCTCGAGATCCTCGAGTAGTCGCCGACGGCCGGCGGCCATGTCCAAGCGAGCGGATCGCGAGCCCCCGACGGCGTCGCCTTCGGCGAAGGCCGAGGCGAGCTCGGGCGCGGCGCTCGAGCTCGGCTACGTGCGCGCGGTCCATGGTGTCGATGGCACCTTGAAGCTGCGCTTGCACGACCCCGACTCGCGCGCGCTGCACGAAGGTGTGGAGCTTCGTTTTTTGGCGCGCGGCGGCGGGGCCGAAAAACTCCGCGCCCGCGTCGAAGCGATCGTGGGCGAGCAAAAAGACGGCGTGCTGATCCGTGTCGCCGGCGTGCGCGACCGCGAGGCCGCCGAGGCGCTCAAGAGTCACGGCGCTTGGATCGCCCGTGCGGATCTGCCGGCCCTCGGCGAGGACGAGTACTACCTCGCCGACACCATCGGCGCGGCCGTCGAGCACGTCGATGGACACGCCCTCGGCGTGGTCGAAGGCATTAGCAGCAACGGCCCCCAAGATCTCTTCGAGCTTTTGTGGCGGGACGCGCGAGGCAAGAAGCACCGCTACTTGGTGCCGGCCGTCCCGGGGATCGTGGTCGATTTCACCGGGGGGCGTCTGCGCCTCGATCCCCCCTTAGGCATGCTTCCAGAGGCATTGG
>JAUIJR010000248.1 GCA_030431075.1 Polyangia bacterium
GCCCCCGGACTCTCCAGTCTCGCCGGTGCCAACCTCGCCGCTGGTGCCGGTGTCGGCCCCGGACTCCTCGCCGGCGCTGGTGCCCGTGCTCGGATCGGGCGGCAGGGTCGAGCCGTCGCCGCCAACTTCGATCAGCACGGCGTTGCTGCGCGCGCTGTTGCCCGACCAGTCCTCACCGATGGCCACGATCTCGAACTCGCCTTCGGGGAAGGTCGCCGGGAAGGCGTAGGGCTCGTCGTCGTCGAAGATGCCGATGTCCTCGCCGTTGATCTCGATCCGGATCCCTTTGACGGGGCCATCGTCCGTCACCTGAACTTCGATCATCACCTCGGCCGGCGCCTCGGCGTAGCTGTCGCCCCACATGGGCGCGACCAACTCGACCGTGGGCGGCGTGGTGTCTTGCGGCTCGCCGTAGGCGGCGCCGCAGTAGGCTCCGAGCGGGCTCGTGGGCCCGCCGACACAGCCGTCGTTCCAGGTACCGAAGGCCGCGCCCGGCTCCGAGCTGTTGAAGCCGCCGCAGGTCGGGCCCGGATCCCAGTTGCCCTCGGCGTCGGTGCAGGGGGTCACGTCGACGCCCGACTGCGCCTCGATCCACGGCACGGCGCCCGAGATGAGCGAGTGCAGTCGGCCCGCGTTCGCCTCGCAGCCACCGGGGCCGGTCGAGGTGATACCGAAGGCGTGCCAGCTGCCGTCCGGCATGCGGCCGAAGGCGGGGCCTCCAGAGTCGCCGCTGCAGATCGCCGGCTCGCCGATCTCGCTGACCGCGGCCACGTTGTCGGGCAAGTTGACCCCGACCAGCGAGGCCATCGCCCAGCGCTTGCGACCCGCACCGAAGCCGTCGCTCCCGCCCGACTGGTTGTTGCCGTAGCCCACGATCGCAACTTGCGTCCCCGGGGTCATCTGCGCGTACTCGCAGCCCATCATCGGCGGCGTGACCGGGATCCCGACCGGCGACGAGAGCTTGCAAAAGGCCCAGTCCTGGTCTTGGTCGGAGACGGTGAAGTAAGCGGGGTTGGTCTGGCAAAACTCGGGGACCAAGGTCACCGCGTTGTTGCTCGAGGTCTCGCCCATGCGCACCCGGGTCTGCCCGCTGGCCCCACAGTGCGCGGCGTAGACGACGACCTCGGGGTGGATCAGCGTGCCGGTACACAAGCCGCCTCCAGTGGTCACGGCCACGGTCGTCGGCCACGCGCAGGTCTGGGCGTCCTGCCCGTCGAAGATCTGGGCCACCGGCGGCGGCACGGCGATGTCCTCGGGGCCGCCGGCCCGCGCCGGGCCAGGCAGGGCGAGAAGGCAAAGCAGGCTCGTGGACGCGATGAGGAGCGGTCGGCAGCGCATCTGCGTGGAATGAAGCACAAAGCCCGGGCAAAAACACCCAAAACGATCAATGCCACCGCAAGACCGGCACCATGGCACTTCTCTGAGCATCCTGATTGCAATTTCGAGCACAGTCCAGATGCCGAGCAATTGCTCTTGGACCCCTCGGCTACCATCGTCAGGTGTTGCCGATCCGCCCTCGTGCCCTCGCTTGGTCCGCCGCCTTCGTCCTGAGCGCCGCCTTGGGCGCCGCGTGCAGCTCGGAGCCCGAGGGCCTGTCGATCGGCGTCGCCTGCGACACCTTTTGCGATCGCCTCGTCGAGTGCACGGTCACCGACCCGGCCAACGAGGACAACGTCTACAACGCCTGCATGGACAGCTGCGAGACGATGGTGGTCACCGTCGAAGAGGCGAACCCCGACAACCGCGACTGCGCCCAGGCCACGCGCGAGTACTACCGCTGCTTGGGCGCCGAGTCGCAGTGCGAGACCATCGACATGCCCGACGACGAGACCTGCCGCGGCGAGGCCCTCGACATCGTCGAGTTCTGCGAAGCCGGCACCTACGGTTGAGTCAGGGCACGGCCACGACGAGCGGCGCCTCGAGCTGCTCGGCGCTCCAGCCCAGCCACAGCTGGTAGTCGCCGGCCACCAACTCCCAGGCCCCACTCCACTGCGAGAGCTGCCGGGCGTCGACCTCGAAGTGCAGCGTCTCGCTTTGCCCCGGATCCAAGTGCAGCGCCGCGAAGCCCTCGAGCTCGCGTAAGGGGCGCTCGAGCCCGCCACTGGGCGCCCCCACATAGAGCTGCGGCACCGCCTTTCCGGCACGCGCGCCGACGTTCTCGACCTCGAAGTCCAGCTCGATCGCATCTTTGTCCTCCGACCATTGCGCGCTCGCACCCCGCAGCTCGAAGCGCGCGTACGAAAGGCCGTGGCCAAAGGCGTAGCGCGGCGTTGCCCCCTCGCGATCGAGATGCCGATAACCGTGCCAGGCGTCGTAGCTGACCTGCTCGCTTTCATTATCGAAGGTGGGCAGCTGGGCTTCATCGCGGGGCCAGCTCACCGGGCTGCGTCCGCCCGGGTCGGCATCGCCAAAGAGTACGGCGGCCAAGGCCTCGCCCCCGCGCGAGCCGGGGTACCAGGCCATCAAGATGGCCTCGACCTCCGCAAACCAAGGGTCGACCACGATGGCACTGCCGCCTTCGAGGACTACGACCGTACGGGGGTTGGCGGCGGCGACCTCTTCGATGCGCGCGACCTGGGCCGCGGCCAGCGACATGCTCGTCCGGTCACCGGCGCCGATGAAGCCTTCGCCTTCGTCCTCGGCGTCGAGCCCCGTCACCACGATGGCCAGGTCGGCGTCTTGCACCGCGGCGAGCTGCGTGGCGTCGAGGGGATCGAGGCCCGCGATGAACTCGATCTCCACGCCTTGCGCCGCCGCCGTCAGGCCCTGCAGCGCCGTGACGACCTCCGAGGGCGCCACGGCCGAGCTGCCCGTGTCCCCGATGTTCTCCGCGTCGGCCAAGTCTCCGAGGACCACGATGCGGCTCGTACCCGCGCGATCGATCGGCAGCGCAGGCGCATCCCCAACGCTCTCGTTGCGCAAGAGGGTCATCGAAGCGACGGCCACCTCACGCGCCAAATCCAGATGCGCCGCGCTCTCGACCGCGCTGGGATCCACGACCGGCGGATCCGTGTCCATGCCCCAGCACCACTGCGTTTGCGCGATGCGTCGCACCGCGTCGTCGATCAGCGCCTCGTCGAGCGTGCCGTCGGCGGCCGCGGCCAACAAGGGGGCCCCGTAGTGGTTGGCGTTCGGCATCTCGATGTCGAGACCGGCGCGCAGGCTCGGCAAGCTGCTGCGCGTGCCGAAGACCCAGTCGGACTCGACGAAGCCCAAAAAGCCCCACTCGTCTTTGAGGATGTCGCGGACCAAGGCCTCGTTCTCGGCGCAGTAGGCCCCGTTGACCAAGTTGTAGGCGGTCATCACCGAAGCGACGCCGGCGTCTTTGACGATGGTCTCGAAGGGCTCGAGATAGACCTCGCGCAGCGTGCGTTCATCGACCTGCACGTCGACGGTGAAGCGCGTGTCCTCGATGCTGTTGGCCGCGAAGTGTTTGACCGAGGCCATGACCTGGGTCTGCGCGCCTTCGACGAAGGCCGCCCCCATCTGCGCAACGTGAAAGGGCTCTTCGCCGTAGGTCTCTTGCGCCCGCCCCCATCGCGGGTGGCGCAGCACGTTCACCGTCGGCGCGAGCAAGACGGAGGCCCCGTAGGCCCGCGTCTCGACCCCCATCGCCTCGCCCACCCGTCGCTCGAGATCGCGATCCCAGCTCGCGCCACGGGCCGATCCCACGGGGAAGGCCGTGGCGGGCCCCGCGCCACCCGAGACCCCGCGCGGGCCATCGACCATGCGCATCCCCGGAAGATCCGCCCCCGGCACCCCCGGCGTGGGCCACAGCCCATCGATCGCGGTGACCGTGCTTCCCGCCATGAGATCGATCTTCGCTTCGACGCTCAGATCCGCGATCAGAGCGTCCACGCGCAGCTGCGTGGCCTCCCAGTCCCCCGGGCACCAAGCCTCCTCGGGGGTGAGTTCCTCGCCCGTCTCCCCGCTCTCTTCGCCGGTCGCCTCCCCCTCGTCCGAAGGCGGCGAGGTACATCCGCCGAGCTGCGATCCAAGGCAAGCGCAGACCCCAATACGCCGCACGAAAGCGCGCATGCGCAACGCTATCACGCGCGGCGCGCAGCCGGTGTTCGAGAGCGTGCGCCCCCAAAGTGGGGCAAAGCGCCCCACTCGATCGGCCCCTCAGACCCTAGCCCAAGGGCCGATCGCGCGGCAACCTGAGCCTGAGGATCGTGTTCGCAGGCATGCTCAAGCTCTTGCGCAGCGACGCAGATGCGCGCGTCGCACGTTGCGGCAACCTCGTGTTGGTCGACATCCAACGGGTCCGCCCGCACTCGACGGTCGATCCCTACCTCAACGTGATGCAGGCCCTCGAAGAGGCGGCCGAAGAGGGCCCCGTCACACTGATCGGGCACGCGGCCGGCATCGTGCAGCCCTCTCGCGGCATCCGCGATGAGCTCAACCGCCGCATGGCGGCCCTCGACGAGAAGGTGCAACTCATGGTTTGGACCATGGGCGAGGGCAGCTTCGCCTTTGCCGTCGTCCGCCGACTCGCCAACGCCTTTCGCAAGGTTCGCGCTTCGCCGGCCCCCATCGAATTTGCGCGCGAGCTGGGTGACGCACGGCGTCGGGTCCTCGAGACCTGCAGCCTCAACGACGAGCAACGCGCCGCGCTCGACGACTTCTTCACGGTCCGTCTGCGCGCCTGATTCGCGTGCCATGATGCGGGCGTGCCTCGCATCGCCCATGGCCCCTGGCGCCCCGCCTTGGCGGCCCTCCTCGCGGCCACGGGCTGCAATCTCGACTTGCCGCCGGGCTGCGCCGACGTACTGGTCGCGCGTGACGAGCCCGCCGAGTGCGAGACCCCGGATCGCTGCGATCAGGTCCTGGACGAAGACCGCTACGTCGCCCGCTGGACCCTCCAGATCGAGGCCGAGGGCGACGACGAGACCGTCCGCGACCGCCTGCGCTGCGTGGCCGACTACCTCGACAATCGCGGCGTGACCTTGGTCGATCGCGGCAGCCTCGAGAGCCCGCAGGTCGTCGCCGAGGGCATCGAGCGCAACTTCCGGGCCGTCTTGGATTTCGCGCCGATCACCAGCTACGCGCTGAGTTGCTCGGGCGACAGCTGCGAGCACTGCCCCGAGCTCGACGCGATCATCTGCTCGACCGACGCCTTTTGCGAGGTCCTCGACGAGCCGCCCTACTGCGGCTGAGCGCGCCGGGCCGCGTCGATGCCTCGCGCAGGCTAGACTGCTTCGCATGGGCCTCGAGGAGCACCGCCGCCGCTTGCCCATCTTGGGTGAGCCGCAGCCCTCCGACAGCCGCCAGCTCCGCCCGGTGGCGCCGGGGCAGCTGCCCGAGCCGCGCCTGGTCGTGTGGGAGCTGACCTTGGCTTGCGACCAAGCCTGCTTGCACTGTGGCAGCCGCGGGGGCCCGCGTCGCCCCCACGAGCTCGACACCCAAAGTTGCCTGCACCTGGTCGAAGAGCTGGCCGAGCTCGGCGCGGGCGAGGTCGTGCTGATCGGCGGCGAGGCCTACTTGCGCAACGACTTCATCGAGATCGCCCGGGCCGTGCGCGTCGCGGGCATGCGCTGCTCGATGACCACCGGCGCCTTGAACCTCACGGACGCACGCATCGAGGCCATGGCCGAGGCCGGCGTGCAGCTCGTCTCGGTCAGCATCGACGGCCTGCGCGACACCCACGACAAACTGCGCGCGGTCCAGGGCAGTTGGGACGCGGCCATGGGCGCACTGCCCCGCTTGGCCAAGGCCGGCATCGCCATCTCGGTGAACACCCAGATCAACGCGATGACACGCGACGAGCTGCTCCCCCTGCTCGACCAGCTCGAGGCCCAACCCCTGCGCGGATGGCAGCTGCAAGTCACCGCCCCCTTTGGCCGCGCGGCCGACCATCCCGAGATCTTGTTGCAACCCTACATGCTGCTCGAGGTCTACGAGAGCTTGGCGCAAGTCCTCGACCGCTGCGACGCGGCCGGCATCGACGTGTGGCCCGGCAACTCCTTGGGCTACTTCGGGCCGCTCGAGCACCGGCTGCGCAAGTCGCAAAGCAGCGCCAAGCACTACCCCGGCTGCGGCAGCGGGCGCAGCTTGATGGGCATCGAGGCCGACGGGAAGATCAAAGGCTGCCCCTCTCTCGGCGGCCCGGCGAACGTCGCCGGCCACTACCGCCCGGGCAATCTACGCGCGCTTTGGTCGGCCGGCCCGCAGATCGAGTACACGCGCACACGCGAGACCACGCACCTGTGGGGCTACTGCGAGAGCTGCTACTACGCCAAGACCTGTCGCGGAGGGTGCACGGCCGTGGCCGAGCCTCTCTTGGGCCGCCCCGGCAACAACCCCTACTGCCACCATCGCGCCTTGGACCTCGACCGGCGAGGCGAGCGCGAGCGCGTCGAGTTGGTCGAGGCCGCGCCGGGCGTCCCCTTCGATCATGGCTTGTACCGCATCATCCGCGAGTCCACCGACCCGGCGCGGCGCGCCAGCGAAGGACCACTGGGCATCGACGAGCCCCGGATCGGACGCGAGCTCGAAGCCGAGGGGCCTGGCCGCCCCCGCTAGGGCGCGTCGGGCAAACAGGGCGAGACGGTGCCCCACATGCTGGCCGAGCAGCTCTCGTCGGCGCCGCCACAGCTCATGCCCACTTCGCTCGGATCGCAGTAGGCGATACAGCGCCCGTCCTCGGCGTCGCCTTCGACCCAGCACAAAAGCCCCGGGTCACAGGTGTCCTGGGGACTCCCGATCATGTCGGTGCAAGGCTCACCGAGACCCGCATTGCCGAGCAGATCTACGCAGATGCCCTCGCTGTCCGGCGAGGGGCCATCGACGCCCGGCGGCAAGGGGGCACACTTCTCCCCCTCGACGCAGTTGCCGTCGTCCACGAAGGGGTCGCACTCGATGCCGTCACTCGAGGGGATGTCTTCGCCACCCCAACCGGCATAAAAGCCGCCCGAGGAGACCGTCGACTCCCCTTCGCTCGTCGCCGTCTCGCTGCTCTCGTCGCTCGTGCTCGTGCTGGCTTCGCCACTGGTGCCCGTGCCCGTACTCGAACTGGAGCTGCTGGCCTCGACCTCCGACTCTCCCCCATCGTCACCACCCCCGCCACACGCCGCCAGGCCAAGACCGACACTCAGGGCCCACCGCGACACACGCGGCGCCTTGCACTGTTGCAAGGCCTGCCCGCAAAAGGGGCACGCGCCCTCGTCGACGTGAACATGGCAGTGACAAGCTTCACAGATCCGCATCGTCTCTCCTCCGACTCTCAAAGCACCACGCAAACACCCACATGCTCGTAGCCGGCCGGCGCCGGCGGGTTGAACCAAGGCTCGCAGCTCTGGCCCGCCCCCGGGCAGCTGCCGGGGTTGTCGAGGTCGCAGTAGGGGGTGCAGCAACCGGCGGCGCCTTCGCAACTGGGCTCGGGCACGGAACTGGCGTCGACGCAGGCCAAGCCCGGATTGCAGATGTTCACGTACTCGCAAGGGCTGCCATAGGGATGCGCCCCCTCGGAGGCATCGAGCACGCAAGCGAAGCCGTCGCCGCTGGTCTCGGGCACGCACTGCTCGGTCTCACTGCAGTCTTGCTCGAGCGGATCGCAGTTGCGCAAGCACAGGGTCAAGGTCGAGTCCGAGCTCAACGCGCAGCTGTGCATCTCGGGGCACTGCGGGTCTTCGATGTCCCCCGTGCAAAAGGCCCAGCAGGCGCCGACGCCGGTCTCGGCGTCGACGTTGAAGCACATCAGGCCCTCTGCGCAGTCGTCGTTGCCCAGCAGCGGGTCGCCCTCGAAACGACAGGGCTCGCCGAGCTCGCCCTCGCCACCGATCGGGACGCAGGTGTTCGCGTCCCAGCTCGAGCCCATCGCCCCGCAGTTCGTCGCCGTGCATTTGTAGCCTGGGCCGCAGTCACCGGGGTCGAGCGTGCTGCATTGCGGCCCGCACTCGCCCGGCGCCAGATCGCAGATGGCCGCGAAGCCACAGCCGCTGCTCTCGCTGCTCTCGTCGGCCTCGCTCGAGCTCGATGCGCTCGCGCCCTCGGAGCCGCTGACCGAGGCCTCGGCCTCCGTGCTGCCCTCCCCGCCGCCATCGGCCGCGCGCCCACAGGCCAACAGGGCCCACAGGGGCAAAGAGAGGGTCAAAAGCCGTGAATTCGAGCGA
>JAUIJR010000249.1 GCA_030431075.1 Polyangia bacterium
CGCTTGAGCTGCTCGAGGGCATCCGAGGCGCGACCGAGTCGCTTGCCCACGACCTCGGCCGACTCGATCAACAAGCCGCGGCGCGTCGCGTCGTCGTCGGCGAGCTGGATCAGGCGGCGCAGGCCCTCTTCGACGTCGGCCCAGCGCTCGAGGCCCCGGTTCACGTCGATGAGGTTGCGCAGGGCGTACAGGGTGTCCTCGCGACCGACGCGCATCTCGAGCACCGAGGCGTAGGCGTCGAGCGCCGCGTGCGGATCGCCGAGCTTCTCGCGCTGCATGTCACCGATCCGCCGCCACCAGGCTGCCTGGCGGCGCGCGTCGTTGGTGACGCTCACGCGGTGATGGAGGACCTCGACCAAGCGGCGCCACTCCGACTCCTCGGTGAACAGGCCTTCGAGAGCGTCGAGGGCCTCGGCGTTGTCCGGCTCGCGGTCCACGACCTCCGACCAGGTGATGGCCGCGCCGACGCGATCGAAAAGCGCGCCGAGCTGGATGTGGGCGACCTCGAGCCGCAGCTGGACCTGGTCGGCGTGATCGTCCGTGAAGCGCAACAAGGCGCGCTTCGCATCGACCAGGGCGACGAAGTCACCGGCTTCGAGGTGCAAGCGGCAAAGCGCCGCCACCGTGCGGTGTGCCAGCTCGAAGTCCGGCGGGTCCAAGGCGAGCAGCTCGGAAAAGGCCTTGCGCGCACGAACGGGGTCTTGGATGTGCGTGTCGAGCCGCTCGGCGCGACGTCGCACCAGCTCGATGCGCAGCTGCGGATCTTGGGCGCGATCGGACTCGAGCGCCTTTTCCCAGGTCTCGACGAGTTCCTCGTCGCGGCCGAGCTCGTCGCCGAGGCGCGCGAGCGCCTCGCGCGAGTCCACGCGGCGCGGGTCGAGCAAAAAGGCCTCGCGCATGACCTCGAAGGCCCGCGCCTTGTCGCCTTGGTCTTGCTCGGCGATCCGTGAAATCTCCATCAGGTGGCTGGTCGCGCGATCGATGGAGCCCGACTCGGCCGCCTTGAGGCGACGTACGTGCAAGATGCGAACGCGCCCCTCGTGGTCCCCCACCCGCTGGTAGATGGGCTCGAGCAAGTCGGCGACCTGGGCTTGCACCTCGTTGACGTCGAGCAGCTGCTCGAGCAAGTTGCGCGCGTCGGGGTTCGAAGGCTCCTCGCCCAAGACCTGACCGAGCAGGTCGACGGCCCCAAAGGCGTCGCCGAGGTCTTGCACGCGCACTTCGGCGCGCCGGCACACGAGCTTGTGCCGCATGGTGCGGTCGTCGACCATCTCGGCCCAGCGACCCAGCAGCTCCTCGAGGGCCGCCCGATCGTTCGGGTCGTGGCTCTCGTAGTACATGCGCCCGAGCAGCTGGATGGTGGGCAGGTCGTCCGGCACCAAGTCGAGCAGCTCTTCGGCCGTGCGTACGGCCTTCTCGCGCTCGCCGAGCTTGTTGCGGGCGATGTCGATGATGCGCCCGAGCAGCTCGCGTTGTTCGCGTTGGTTGAAGATCACGTCGACGCGGCGGCGGTAGAGCTCCATGAGCTCGCGGTCCGCCCCGCGCTCGGTGAGCAGGGCCTGCAGCGCCTCGTAGGCGCCTTGGTGTTCTTCTTCGTGCTCGAGGACTTCGCCGTAGGCGGCCTCGGCCGCGCTCTTGTCTCCGAGGTCGTCGCGCAAGAGTCCACCGAGCTCGAGCAGCAAGTCGCGACGAAGATGCGCCGCCTCGCGCTCCAGGGCGCGACCGTCTTGCTCGGCCGCCGAGGCGCGCTGTGCCAGCACGGCCAGCGCGCGGTTGTAGGCGTTGGCGACCAGCTCGACCGAGCCGAGCTCACGCCCGAGTCGCACGCAGTTTTGGCGCAGGTCCCAGTTGTCCGGGGTGGCGTCGAACAGCATCGCGTACATGCGAAGGGCGTCCGACTTGCGGTCCGGCATCTTGTCGTAGATGGCGGCCAGCTCGCGCTGTTGCTCGAGGCGGGCCTCCTCGTCCTCCTCGGCCTCGAGCAGGGTCTCCATGGCCTCGGCCTCTTTGACCCGGTCTTTGACGCGGCGGTAGTAGGGCAACAAGCCGCGCGAGATGGGCAGCGCGGTGCCCGGCTCCGACTTGCGCAGGGCCTCGAGCTGCTCGACGGCGCCACGGTGATTGTGGTCGATCGTCAAGATCTCCAAAAAGCCATCGATGGCGCGGTCGGAGTCGTGCAGGCGCGCGGCGTGCAACTTGCCGAGCTCGAAGAGCGCGTCGACGCGGGCGCGCCCCTCGATGCCGAGATCCAAGCGCCGCTGCAAGATCGCCGCGAGGTTCTCCCAGTCCCCGCGGCTGCGGTAGAGCTTGGTCAACGCGGACAAGGCCGTGTCGTCCTCGGGGTTGATCTCCAAGATGGCGTTGTGCGTGGCGCAGGCGGCCTCGAGGTCGCGCAGCTGCTGCTCTTGTAGCTGCGCCAAGGCGCGCAAGGACTCGAGGCGAGAGTCGGGGTCCTCGCTGGCCTCGAGGCGGGCGCGGTGGACTCCGGCGAGGTCGTCCCAGCGGCGCGTCGACGAGTAGATCGACTGCAGGGCGTCGAGGGCCTCGGCGTTGCCGGCGTCGATCTCGATGATGCGCCGGTAGTAGCGCTGCGCGTCGTCGGGCTTGTAGAGACGGTCGCGCGCGACGGCGGCGAGGGTCTGCAGCAAGGAGAGTTTCTCTTCTTCGTCGCTCGCCTCGTCGGCGATGCGCGCTTCGAAGATGCGGGTGAGTTCGTCCCAGCCGTCGGCCTTCTCGGCCGCGCGCTCCAACAAGGCACGCACCTCTTCGTCCCCGGGACGCAAGGCGTAGGCCTTGGCCGCCCAGCTCAGGGCCTGCGCGGGCGAGTTCACCTTCTCGCCGGCGATGCGCACCTGCTCGCGGATGAGCTCGAGGCGATCTGCGTCGTCCTTGGCCGCTTCGAGCAGCACCTCGTTGGTGCTGAGCAAGCGCGCCCAGTTGCCGGCGTTCTCGTAGATGGGCACGAGCTCGCGCGCGACTTCGAGGTTGTCGGGCGCGATGGCCAAGATGCGCTCGAGGGCCTTGATGGCGCGCTCGGGCTCTTCGAGCTCGTTGCGGCACACGTCGGCCACGCGGCGATACAGATCGACACGCTCTTCGAGACCCTGCACGCGATCGGCGGCCGAGTTGAGCACGTCGACCAGCTTGCTGGCGCGCCCGCGCGAGATGTACAGCTCGCTGAGTTCGTCCCAGCGGCCGGCGTCGACGTAGGCCTCGCGCAAGGTGCGAAGTGCCCGCTCGTTGCTCGGCGCGAGATCGGAGACCTGACGCCAAGCATCGATGGCGCCGTCCTTGTCGCGCAGCCGATCCGCGCAGACCTGGCCGAGGTGCTGGAGCAGCTCGACCTTCTCGACCGCGTCCGAGCAGCGCTCGACGCGTTGGCGCAAGACATCGACCGCGTCGGCCCAACGCCCCTCGCGCTCGTACAGACGCGTCAGCGCACCCAGAGCCTCGTTGCTCTCGCCGTGGTGCTCGAGGACCGAGCGCCACATGTCGATGGCCGCGCCGCGGTCGCCGAGTTTTTCTTCGCTCAGGCGCGCCAGCTCGACGCGCCGCAAGCGGGCGTCCTCGCCTTCGAGGAACTCGATGTCTTCGCGGCGCAAGTCGATCAGCGCACGCCAGTCGCGACGCTGCTCGTGGATGCTGGCCAGCATCTCGCGGGCCTCGCGGTCGCTCGGCTCGAGCTCGAGCACGCGCGAGAGCGGCTCGAGGGCGCGCTGCGGGTTGCCCAGCTCGTCGACCCAGATCCGCGCCGACTTGCGCAGCATCTCGAGACGGCGCGCGTCGTCGCCTTCGTCAGCCGCGCTCTTCTCGAGACGGTCGTAGATCGCCAGCAGGTCGTTGAAGCGGCGCTGTTTGGCGTAGGTATCGGCCAGGGCGCGCAAGCTGGCGTCGTGGCGCGGATCGATCTCCAAGATGCGCTGCAAGGTGGTCAGCGCCATCGCGTCGAGCTTGAGGGTGTCGCGGTACAGCTCGCTGATCTCGAGCAGCTTCTCGATGCGGGTGGCCTTGGTGGCCTCGCTGTCCTCCATGCGATCGACGTTGTCTTTGAGCAGCTCCACCAAGGCGGTGTGCTTCTCGCTTCGCCGGTACAAACGCTCGAGGGCGTCGGTGACCCGATCGTCGTGACCGTCTTCGCGCAGCACCGAGCGCCACACCTCGATCGCGCGATCGGGGCTTTGCAGCCGCTCTTCGGCCAGCTCGGCCATCTCGGCCGCGAGATCGAAGCGCAAGCTCGCATCGTCGGAGGCGCTGCGCCTCGCTTGGGTCAGCACCTGCATCAGCTGACTGGCGTCGTTGGGCCCCTCGAACAAAGCCCGGTAAAAGGCGAGCACGTCCGGGTTGGCCGCCTCGGTGCGGCGAACCCGACGAAAGAAGGGCTCGGCCGCCTTGGCGTCGCCGCCGACGCGCCAGATGACCTCGCCGGCCAGCATGGCCACGGCGTTGCCGGCCTCGTCGCGCGGCGCCTTTTGGGCCGAGAGCTTGGCCGCGTCGATCACGGCCTCGCTCTCGGCGTCGTCGGCCAGCAGCTTGCCCAAGACGATGGCGGCCGCCTCGACCGAGTCTTTCTCGTCGCGGGCACGCGTGCGCGCCTCGGCCAGGTCGACCTTGGCAACGGCCTTGTTCAGGGCCTTGCGCTTGCCGGCGTCGTCGGGGTTGCGGAGGTGTTCGAGGAGCGCACTGCGAGGGTCGGCCATCGGATGGTCGTGGGGGGTCGTGCCTGCGTTGGCCGCGGCCGGGAGGGCACACGACGAAGCGCTTTCGAGGGGACGCAGGACACCTCGACGCGGGCTTGGAGTCTACTGCGCGGCCCGGCTCCGCATCAATCGCCGTCGTCGGCTTTGGGTGCCTCGGCGGGCCCCTCGGCCGCCCCGGCCAGCTCGGCGAAGACGACCGCGGCCGCGGCCGAGACGTTCAGTGAGGCCAGCGCCCCGACCTGCTCGATGCGCACCCGGTAGTCACATTGCTCGATGGTCAGGCGCCGAAGGCCGCGCGCCTCGCTCCCCATCACCACGATCAGGCGCTCGGGCAAGGCAGCGGCCGCCGCCCGCAGGGGCTGGGCGCCCTCGGGTAGGGTGCCCACCACCCACCAGCCCGCATCTTTGGCTTCGCGTAAGGCTCGCGACAGGTTCGTCACCTGTCCCATGGGCACGCGCTCGGTCGCCCCGACCGAGGCCCGCACGGCCAAAGCCGAGAGCGGGGCCGAGCGGTCCTTGGCCCAAAAGGCACCCTGAACCCCAAAGAACTCGGCGCTGCGCAAAATGGCCCCCAGGTTGCCGGGGTCGACCACCCCGTCGAGGGCGACGAGCACCTGGCGACGCACGCCGGCCGGCGGCTCGAGAGCCAAGAGCTGGTCCAAGGCGTACATGGCCGGCGGCTCGGCGTCGGCCACCACCCCGCGGGCGAGCCCCTCCCCGACCGCTTGCTCGAGCTGCTCTCGGTCGTGGCGCTCGACTTTGACCCCATGCTCGTGGGCGAGCGCCTCGAGCTCGGGGAAGTCCCGCTCGAGGTCGAACCACAAGGCACGGACCTGCTTGGGTCGCGCCAAGAGGAGCTCGCGGACCGCGCGCTCGCCCGGAACGAGGTAGCGGGTGCTGCCTCCACCTTTGGGCCCACCGCGACGACGGCCGCCCCGCCCTTTGCGCTCGGCGCCGGGTCGTCCTCCCGCACCGGGCCCGCCGCCACGCGGACCTCCCTTGCCGCGACGTCGACCGTGCTCAGCCATCGAGGCCCTCGGTCTCGGCCGCGCCCGGGTTCACGAGCTGGCCGCTCGCATCGAAGTGCGCGACCGGCACACCAGCCGGCGGCGGCAGGCCCCACAGCGCGAGGCGCAAAGCGCGCCACACCAGCAGCGCCTGGTCGTCGGCTGCCCGACCCGTGGCGACGCGGTAGGCATCTTGGAAGGCCGAGCGTGCGTCCGGTAGCGCGACTGGCGCAACCTCGACCCCGGCCAGGGCCTTGCGGCCGGCGAGGGCCCCCGCGTCGAGACCCTCGGCGAGGCTCAACACGGTCAGCCCGGTGGGCCCGATCTCGCGCCCGTCTCTGCGCATCTGCCGCGCAATCGCCTCGGTACGGGCCAGCGTGTCGAGCACCAACACACAAGGTCGCTTGGCCAAGTCGGCGGCCGCGGGCTTCAAGATCGGCGCGAAACTGGTCGCCTGCCCGGGGTAAGAAAGATCTCGAACGACCCTGAAATTCGTCTGGACATCCGGGAAGTTAGAGCTTCCTTGTTGACGTACTTCTTCGGCTCGGCGACGGGCTCTCTCGCCGTATGCGCCCTCGGCGCGCATCACCAAGAGGCCACGGCTGAGACAGCCCCGCGCATGGCCACGGTCGAGCAAGGCGTCGACCCGCGCCTCCAAGCTGGGCGCCATTCCGCGGCTTCCCCGCACGCCCGGGCCGGGCAGGATCAGCTCGGCCCGACCGCCGAGTCCGGCCACCACCGCCTCGCCTTCGGCCTCGGAGACCGGCCCGATCAGCACCGTCGCGCCGCGCCCGATCAAGCGCTCGGCCGCATCCCGCGCACCTTGGGGGGTCGAGCCGGTGTCCTCGAAGAGCAGCGCGCTATCGCCCATATCGGGCGTCACCAGGCGCATACCCACGGCCAGGGCGGACAGGTGCCGGTCGGCCAGGACGGCGAAGCGCCCGGAGCGCGGAAGCATCACCCCGACCACCGGCGCGGCCGGCACGCAGTCGCGCTGCCACTTCGCCTTCGCCTCCGACGCGCGTGCTTCACGCGAACGGAGCTCCAGACATCGCCGCGCCTCGGCGTCTCGGACCTTGCCGACGGCCGCCACCCGGGCTTCGGTGTCGGCGCTGCCCCAGGCGCGCGCCGCACGCTCGCGGGCAAAGGCGGCCGTGCCCGCGTCCGCGGCCCCTTCGGCCAAGGCCCACAGGTCGTGCCAGGCGGCGATGGCCTCGGGGCTCCCGAGGGCGCTGGCCGCGGGGCCTGCCCCTTGGCTGTGGCCTTGGGCCTGCGCGCGCGCGGCCGCGCTCGCCAGCCCTTCGAGCGCGGGGTCGATGCCCTCGAGCGCGGCCAGGGCCTCGTCCCCCTTGCCGGCGCGGGCCAGGGACATGGCCAGTCGGATCCGCACGAGGTCCTTTGCGTCCGCCCCAGGCTCGAGCTGGGCGAGCAGGGCCGCGAAGCCTTCGCTGGCCGCCGCATCGTCCCCCTCTTCATAGGCTGCCTCGGCGGCGTCGAGGCGCTCCCGCTGGGCCGGGGTCGTCGCCGCCCGCAGCTCGTCGCGCGCGAGCGGATCCCCATCGGGGTTCTGGCCCGCCCCCGCCCCGCGCTTGCAGCCCGAGGCGGCTCCCGCCAAGGCCAGCGGCAAGAGCAGGGCGAACAGCGAGCTGCGGTTTCGCGGCATCGGGCCGCAGTGTACTGGCCTGGGCAGTCGTCGCCCAGGCCCCCGCGCGCTAAAGTGGGGCGTGGCCCGCCGCAGCGATCAGGACTACACGGAGCTCGGTTACTCCGAGCGCAGCCGCTACGCGGCCCACCTCGATCGGGGCTGGCACCACTTCGAGCGCGGCGAGCTCGACAAGGCGGCCGAGTCCGCTCAACACGCCGAGGAGCTGAGCGATCAACTCCCCGACGCCTGCATGCTGGCCGCGGCCGTGGCCAGCGCATCGGCCGAGCTCGAGCGCGCCTTGCATCACTACGAGCGGGCGATCGAGCGCGACCCCGAGTACATCGCGGCCTACCTCGCGGCTGGGCAACTCTTGGCCTTCGACCTCGACCGCCCGCACGAGGCGAGCTCACTGGTCGAAGGCGCGGTCGAAGCCAGCGAGGCCCTCGACGCCGACCGCCTCGAAGTCGAGCTCTTCTTGACCGAGTGCGCCTGGCTCGAGGGCCACGCCGAAGAAGCCCGCGCGCGCCTCGAGGCCCTGCTCGAGCTGCCTTGCGTCAACTACCTGCGCGACGCTTGCGCGGAGCCCCCCGAAAGCGACGACCCCGACGACGAGCGGGCGCACGAGGCCCAGCGGGCTGAAGCCCTGGTCGACTTGTTCGGCGGCCCCGAGGAGCTCGAGCTCGATGAGGGCGAAGAGCTCGAAGACGAAGAGCTGCGCGAGCTCTCGGTGCGCGCGGCGACCTTCGCCCTTCGCATCTCCCGGA
>JAUIJR010000250.1 GCA_030431075.1 Polyangia bacterium
GCCCACTCGCGGCGACCGGCCTCGCCATGACCATGACGGGGGCCATCGCCACCCACCTCATGCGCCAAGACCCGCCGGCCAGTGTCGTCATGACCTCGCTGCTCTTCGTCATGGCCGCGAGCGTCGCGCTCTCTCGCTTTCGGGCGCTGGGCATGGTGCGCGCGTCGGTACCCACACCTGCACTCGAGGCTTGAGGTCGCGCGGCGGGGGTTCGCGCCCGCGTGGTCGCGTACTGCGGCGCACGAGCGCCGAGGGCATACTGGCCGCATCCCGCCGCGCTACACTATGGTTGTGCGGGCACTCGGCTTGTCGCTGCTTATCGCCTTGTCGCTGCCGCTCGCTTGCTCCGTCTCGACGACAGCGGCCGAGTCGAAGGAACACGAGGTTGTCTCGTCCGACGCACGGGACGCCCCAAGCCCCGACACGAGGGCCAAGGCACCGAAGCCGGCCCATTCACGCCCCGAGCGTTCTTTGTCGACCTTGACCCTCGACCACGATGGACGCTCACGTCGAGCTCTCGTTTACGTGCCACGCGCGCTGCGAGGGACGGCCGAGCTGGCGCCTTTGGTGCTCGCCTTCCATGGCGGTGGGGCCAACGCCGAAGGGACCCGCCGCGCCTACGGTCTGGAGGCCGTAGCCGAGACCGAGGGCTTCGTCGTCGCCTACCCGGAAGGCACCGGCAAGCGAGTTCTCGGCCGGCTCTACGCCGTGTGGGCCGTCGGCCCTTTTCTCGATCGCCCCGAACTGGGGGGTGTCGACGACCTCGCTTTCGTCGACGCGCTGCTCGAGCGACTCGAAGCTGAGTTCAAGATCGACCGGCGCCGGATCTACGCCACTGGACTGTCCAATGGCTCACACATGGCGCTCACCTTGGCCTGCGAAAGGTCCGAACGCATCGCGGCGGTCGTCGGCACCGGCGGACCCCTCGAGGGCACGCGGTGCACGCCAACTCGTGCCGTCCCCACCTTGTACGTTGCCGGCCGACGCGACCCTTGCTCCCCTCTCGACGGCGGATCCTGCGGCGGCTGTTGGGCTCAGGCACTCGGCGAGGTCGGCCTACGCGAGGGACCGGTCGAGAAGGACCAGTGCGCGCCGGTCGATGAGTTCATCCAAGGCTGGTCCGCCATGCTTGGATGTACCGCGAACGAGCCATCCCTCGGCCGCGCAGACCGTGTCGACTGCCGCAGCTACGAAGACTGCCGGGACGGGGCAGAGCTACGCTACTGCATCGTCGACGACCTCGGTCACGTGTGGCCCGGCGGCAACTACGGAGCCTGCGAGTTCGCGCCCGAGTCGAAGTTCTGTGCCGCGTTCATCCGCGCCGTCGGGCCCAAGTCGGACGCCCTGGATCTAGCGAGCGAAGGGTGGGCCTTCATGGGCCGTTTTTCCCTGCCGAAATGAGCGAGTCGCGTGCGGGACCTCGGGTGTGGCCGGGGCCGCGATGCGCTGGCCAACCCCGTCTCGCTTTCCCCGCCCGAGCTCGACCGCATACACTTCATCCGCATGACCCTCCGCGAAGAACTCCTCGAGCTCGGCCGGCGCCTCGAAGCGGCCGGATGGCAATTCTCCTCGCCCGACATCGTGCGACCCGAGGAGTTGCGCCCTCACGACGAAGAGGCGCTGGCCCAGGCGCGCGAGCTGCTCGACCGGAACTTGCCCGCCTTCGTCGAGCACTTCGTCCTCGAAGTGGGCATGGTCTGCTTGCTCGGCGAGGCGGCCGAAGGCTCGCCCATGGCGAAGGCCTTTCCCGACTCGACCTCCGCCACCAAGATGGCCAAGCACGCCCCACTGATCACGATCCCCTTGCCGACCGGGGTCGCGGAGCTGGAGATGTGGATCGACGAGGAGATGGACGAGCTCGGGATCCCCTTGATCGAAGACGCCGACCAAGCGGCGGGACTGAGCGGCGGTCCGCCTTGGTGCGTGTACTTCGACCCGGCCGCGCCCGAGTCCATGGCGCTACTCGCCGACCTCGACTTGGACTTGCGCGCCGACCACGACTTCGAAGGCTATCTGCGACGCGTGCTCGAGCAAGGCGGGGTCTACACCCTGCCCGAAGACGAGAAGGCCGCCGCCTTCATGCGCGAGCTCGGCGCCGGCCTCGGCAAGTTTTGAGTCCACAACGCGGTAGGGCCCGCCTGTACATGGAGTCATGACGACCGTGCGGGAAGCCGCGGGCGCAAGGCAGTAGCGGCGCTCGCTCCGGGGGCAATTCCGAAACTCAGAAACACTTAGACCGACCGCCAGCTCTGCGATAGACGAAGCCATGGGCTCCTCGGTCGACTATGACGTGCACTACCGAAAAGGCCGGGGTCAGTGCGGCGAGCCTTTTCCCGCCTTCGTCGAGTTCATCGACGCGATGGAGCGACGACCCGCGCGCGTGCTCGACCTCGGGTGCGGTCAGGGACGAGACGCGCTCATGGCCGCCCGACGTGGGCACGAGGTCGGCGGCGTCGACTTGTCGAAGATCGGCATCGCCCAGATGCAGGAGGATGCCGCACGCGAAGGCCTCACGGTCACCGGAGTCGTCTCGGACATCCTCGACTTTCGCTCGCGATCCAAGTTCGACGTGGTGCTTCTCGACCGCGTGCTGCACCTCTTGCTCGACGACGGCGAGCGTCTCGCTGCCATCGCACGCGCCGCTACCCTCACGCGCAAAGGCGGCCACATCTTGATCGCGGATGTACCGAAGCACCGAGCGCTCATCCACGCTTGGTTCGACGAACGAAACGATGATTGGACGGTGACGCGACGCACCAAGAACTACTTGTTCGCTCGTCGTCAGTGAACGCCGAGCTGGGAAGCGCCCGTCGATGTCACCTCAGCCCGCCGTCAGCGACATCACCAGCGCGATGATGCCGCCCACGAGGAGCAGCCCAAAGGCGATCGTCGTCGCATGGCGAAAGCCGGGCGTCCCGCCGAGGCGCTCGAGGGCCGAGCCCTCCGGCAGGTCGTCGGGGACGGCGATGCCCTGCGCTTCCATCGTCCTCGCGATCTGAGCGCGGGCAGCCTGCAGGTCCGCGATCCATTCCCACACCACCGGGCGCGCGAGGGCCCGCCCGGTCCCAAAGCCCCGAGGCTCGACCTCGAACGCGGGTGAGGGCGTCCCGAGTGCTTCGCTCGCCAACTCGACTTTGACCTGGGCCTCGCCGATCGAGCGCTGGGCTGATGTCAGGCGCATCGCCTCCTCGTCGTGGCTGTAGCGACGCATGGGTGTCGACCGCAGGTCCGCGATGGCGCTGCCCAAGGCCAGGTAGGCCTCGCGCAGCTGCGCGGGGGCATCGAGCTCGGGCATCGCGTTCATTGTATCAAGCGCGACCCCCGATCATTCCCGCAAGATGCTCTCCATCTTCTTGCCGCGTGCGAGCTCGTCGATCAGCTTGTCGAGCCAGCGTATCTTCTGCATCAGCGGGTCTTCGACCTCTTCGACGCGCACGCCACAGACCACGCCCGTGATCAGGTGCACGTTGGGGTTGAGCTCGGGTGCGTCGTCGAAGAAGGCCTCGAAGCTGACCTCCTTTTCGATCGCACGACGCAACTGCGGCTGTGAGTAGCCGGTCAGCCAACGGATGATCTTGTCGACCTCCCGCTTGGTCCGCCCCTTCTTCTCGGCCTTGGCGAGGTAGGCCGGGTACACGCGGGCAAAGGCCATGGAGAAGATGCGGTGCTTTTGCGCCATGCTCAGAGTTTGCCCGCCTCCTCGTCGTTGCGAAAGTGACGCACCGCCCGCGCTACACTCCCCCATGCTCGACGCGACCGAGTTTCGGGGGCCACTCGTCGTCACCGCCGCCTACTTCGGCCTTTGGTGCTTCTTTTTGCTCGGCTTGCAGCGCGGTACCAAGTACCGCCTCGTCGCGCGCTACCGCGATGAGGGCCAAGTCTTCGACCGCTACTTCAGCCAAGACCCGGAGATGCTGGCCGTCGATCGCGTCGTGGCCAACACGCACGAACAGATGGGTCCCTTCTTGGTCGCGCTATGGCTCTACGCGCTTTTCGTCTCACCGAGCCAAGCGACCTGGCTCGGCGGCGGCTACGTCCTACTGCGCGCCGCCTATCCGCTGTTGTTGGGCAAGCGCGTCTCCAAGATTCAAACGAAGCGCGTCGGCTTCGTCACCATCCCCGCCTACTTGCTCATCTTCGGCATGCTCGGGGTCACGGTCGCCTCGGCCTTCGGCGGCTGAAGGCCTCTTCGCCATGCCCGGTCTTCGCCCCATCACCGACCCAGCCGTCCGCGCCGTCTTCGAGGCCTACCCGCCCCCGATTCGCAAGAAGCTGCTGCGCTTGCGTCGCCTCATCTGCGAGACCGCAGCTGCTCACGGTCTCCTCGAAGGCCTGCAAGAGAGCCTCAAGTGGGGCGAGCCCAGCTACCTGGCCAAAGGCGGCTCCGCCGTCCGCATCGACTGGAAGCCCAAGACCCCCGACCGGTACGCCATGTACTTTCAGTGCCAGACCTCCTTGGTCCCCACCTTCCGCGAGATCCACGGCGAAGCCTTCGACTTCGAAGGCAAGCGCGCCATCGTCTTTCGCCGCGCCCAACGCGTGCCCGTACGCCCCCTCAAACACTGCATCTCGCTCGCCCTGCGCTACCACCGGCTGAAGCACTTGCCGCTGTTGGGGGCGTAGCGGGGCAGGTGGCCTCAGCGATAGATCTCGGGCGCGTAGGCCACGCTCGACCACTGCATGCCGGGCTGCAGGTGCGCGATCCATCGCGCGTCGAGGACACGAACCCGGATGTCGATCTGGAAGAGGTGCGACTCGTCGACGTAGTGGCGCTCGTAGGCGTCGTGGTCGTCCCCGAAACGCCGCTCGCAGTTGGCGTAGAAGTCGGGCTCTTGGTTGCGCCGCGCGAGCGCCGTGCAGCTCTCGATGTAGCGCGCCACGCGGACGGGGTCGTCGACGGTCATCTCCTCGATCGCCAGTTCGTCGGCCAACGCACCCGGCGGAAGCTGAGGGTCGATCGAGGCCTCGTGCAGCAGCATCAGGGCCAAGCCCGTCGACACCAGGTCGTCGAAGGGCGGCTCCGGCACGCGAAAGAGGGTCAGCGTGATCTCGCGCGCCTCCACGGCGAGCACGCGGACGATGGCGTAGGTGGCGGAGGACATGGTTGGGGGCTCGATCTCGAGGGGCTTCCGTGGCTCCCGCGCCCCTAGAGATTCTACGTCAAAGCTCGCAACGACCGGCGCCGCGGGTCGCCCCCTTGACCTCGCCGCCCGAGCCCGGTCGAATGGGGCGAGAGCTCGACACCGTGACGAGACAGGATCCAGAGCTGCTGCGGAGACTGCTGCGTGCCAAAGACCGCATGACGGCGAAGCCCCACGAGCACTGGCCCGTGCGTCGCTTGGCCAAGATCAGCGGCACCTGCGAGGCCCACTTCGCCCGCTCTTTCAAACGTGCCTTCGGTGTGCCTCCGCATCGCTTCCTGCTCACGCTGCGCATCGAGCGGGCGAAGGCCCTCTTGAGCACAGATCCGGGGACCATCACCGAGGTCGCCCTCGCTTGTGGCTGGACGAGCCTCGGTACTTTCACGCGGACCTTTGGGGACGTGGTGGGCCAAAGCCCGAGCACCTACCGCTCGACGGCTCGCCCTGTTCCGCCCTGCTATTCGGGCATGCCCGTCTGCTTCGCCAAGGCGAGTGCGCGACCGCAGCTCGAGATCTCAGTTTCGGAGAAGCGCCGCCGCGAGGCGCTGGGGTAGACGAGTCTCCATGCAACTGGAGTCCCGCCCATGAGTTCCGGAATCGGCGTCGTCGGTATTTTTGTTCATGACCAGGAGGCCGCCCGGGCCTTTTATGTCGGCAAGATTGGTTTCGAAGTCCACACCGACATCCAAAACGGGCCTTTCCGCTGGCTCACCGTTCGGCACCCGGAGCAGCCAGGCTTCCAGCTCGGCCTGTTCGCACCGGGCCCGCCCCTGCACGACACCGAGAGCGAGCGTTCACTGCGGGAGCTCGTGGCCAAAGGTGCGATGCCGGGCTTGGTTTTGCACGTCGCCGACTGCCAGCAAGAGTACGAACGTATGCTCGCCGCTGGGGTCGAGTTCACCCAAGAGCCGACAAAGCGCTTCGGCAACATCGACGCGGGCTTTCGAGACCCCTCCGGCAACGGATGGAAGATGATTCAGCTCGGGGAACCGAGTTCGTAGGCGTCGCCCCGCCCCTCCTGTGAGGACAAACGCTAGACTCGCCGCCGAGCACCATGAAGAAGTACCCCGACGTCGACGCCTACATCGCGGACATGAAGCGCTGGCGAGACGAAGCGATCGCGCTGCGCGAGGTCTTGTCCGGCTGCAAGCTCGACGAGGCCATCAAGTGGGGCAAGCCCTGCTACGGCCACGAGGGCAAGAACGTGCTCATCGTGCAGTCGATGAAGAACTTCTTGGCCCTGCTCTTCGTCAAAGGTGCGCTCGTCGAGGACCCGAAGGGCCTGCTCGAGTTTCAGGGGCCCAACTCGCGCTCGGGCAAGCGTCTTTGCTTCACGAGCGTGGCCGAGGTCAAAAAACACAAGGCCGCGATCCGCAAGCTCGTCCGCTCGGCCATCGAGGTCGAAGCCCAAGGCAAGACCCTGCCCAAGCGCCCCGCCTCGAAGCTCGCCCCCGAGCTGCAAGCTCGCCTCGACGGCGACGCCAAGCTCGCCGCCGCCTTCGAGAAACTCACCCCCGGCCGGCGCCGCGAATACAACCTCTTCGTCTCCGGCGCCAAACAGTCCAAGACCCGGAGCACGCGCGTCGAAAAGAACGTCGCGCGGATCCTGGCCGGCAAGGGCCTGCGGGATCGCTGAGGCGCGCTCACTCGCGTTTCACGCGTAGGCCACCCAGCCGCGAAAAGCCAAGCCTGCGTAGAAGAGCTCGACACTACCGAAACCGGCGGCTTCGAGCATCGCCACGTCTCGCTCGGGACTCAGGACGGTCAGGCGGTCTGCAACAGCTTTGCTGGCGGCGCGGGCCCTCTGAGGATCGACACCACTGGCGGCCGCAAAGGCAGCGTAACGCTCCAAGCCTCGGACCCGTGCTTCGGGGGTATCGGGCAGGCTCAGGTGCACGACGACGAAGGGCGCACCCGGTCGCAGGCGCTCGTGGACGCCACGCAAGAGCTCTTGCCGCGCGTCGAGTTCGACGAAATGGAGGGTCAATACACAGGTCGCGCCGTCGAAGGGACCCAGCGGAGCAACCTCAACACTCCCTCGCGCCAACTCTACCCGAGCTCCAGTCGGGGCAGTCACCCGTTCCGCCATCTCCAGCATCGAGGGCGAGGGATCCACACCAAAGAAGCTCCAAGCCTCCCTTGCTCGCGCCAGCGACTCGATCTCCAACCCGCCGCCGGCCCCCACGACGAGGAGTTTGCTCTGCTCCGACATGCGTTCGGCCAGTACGACCTCGACCATCCGAAACAGGGTTGCATGACCGGGGACCATGCGAGCCGCGGTCTCTGCGTAGCGTCGCACTGCGTCTCGATCCTCGAAGGCGTCGTCGAACTCAGACATCGCCACATGCATCCTCGATGGCGCGCGCCCCCTTGCCTCGGCGGGCGCGTGCGCGACGACGCACTCGGGTAGCCAACACGGCCAAAGTGAGTTCGCCGAGGCGGTCGAGCAAGAGCGACTCGGCGGCCTTGATGCTCGCGCGCAGCGAGTCGTTGACGGCGGCCTCGACGAGGCAGTCGGGCTCCTCGCGACGAAAGCCCAGAACTACGGTGGGAGGGGCGCCCAGAGCCTCGTGAATGGCGAGCAAGGAGAGGTCTTTCGGATCCCGGGCCAATGACCAGCCTCCTCGGTGCCCTTTGCTCGAACGGACGATGCCTGCGTCGCGCACCCCGGCCAGAATGCGCCGGACCACCACGGCATTCGTCTCGGCTACCTTCGCCAAGCGCTCGGAGGTCATGGGCTCGTCGCTGCGTTCCATATGCAAGAGCAAATGCAACGCGGTTGAAAGTCGGCTGTCAGCCCTCACGTAGCTTTAAATGTTACATGAAAGACGGCTCGCTTCAAGGGCGGGAATGCCCTTTGACAGGGCCGCGTCGCACGACCGTCCAAACGGCGATCCTCGAGGCTCGAGAGACGCCATCTTGACAGCGGCCGTGCACAGCACGTACTCGCGAGTTCATGCGCTCCCCCTCTC
>JAUIJR010000251.1 GCA_030431075.1 Polyangia bacterium
GTGGGGACAAAGTCGCTGCGATAGCCGATCTCGCGCAGCCGCGACTCGACGATCACGGGCACGAAGTTCAGGTAGTCGAGCTGCGCGACGCGACGCACCTGGGCTTGGGTCTCGCGGTCGAGGTCACCCGCCGCGAGGTCGACGCGCCGCACCCGTACGAAGCGTAGGCCGCGACGATCGGGGGTCGGGCGGGCGACCAGATCGAACTGATCGGCCCCCGCCGGCGCGAGCTCGATGGCGAAGCCGTCCACCGCGACCTGGTCCAGCAGGTAAAAGAGCAGGTCGTGGCTGCGTCCCGACAAGGTGGCCCGCAAGGCGCGGCCGCGCAGGGCGTCGGCGTCGATCCGGCAGTTGCTGATCTCGTAGCCGGCGGGGGCCAGCGAGTCGAGGGTCTCGGCGACCGGGACGAGGGGGTCGGAGCTGTCGTCGAGGCCGCAGCGTCCGGCGGTTCCCGGCAAGAGGGGGCGCACGGCTTCGGGGGGTGGAGCCGGCTCCGCGACGGCGCCTTCAGCCTCGTCGCCCGAGTCCTCGCCCGTTTCGCCCTCGCCCTCGCCAGCCTCGTCGCCTTGGCCCTCGTCGCCCTCAACTCCCTCCGGAGGGGAGCCCGCCTCGCTCTCGACCGTCGACGCGGGGGGCGCAGTGGCGGCCTCGACCGGGGGGTCCGGCACCCCCTCGACCGGGGGCGACTCGATCGGAGGCGGGGTCAGAGTCTCGGGGGGAGGGCCCGCATGCACCCGCGAGGACACGACGAGGCCGACGATGGCCAACACGAGCCATCGCCATCGGGCGCGAGTGCGGGGGAGTTCAGCGGGCACTGGGGATCTGCAGGCGGTGGAGCAGTTCGATGGCGCCGTAGCGAGGGGGGTCCAAGATCAGGGCTCGGTTGGCGTAGTTGCGCAGCCCGAAGGTACCTTCGAGGGCGGTGTTCTCGAGCACCTCGAAGCGCACGTGGGCTTGCTGGGCGTCGCGCAGGTACGAGCCGGGGTAGCCGCGCAGGTAGCCGTAACCAAAGCCGACGCGCCCCCAGCCCCAATTGAGCCACTCGGGGCGCGACTCGACTTGCATCTCGGCCCCGAGCTGGCCGGGCCGGAAGCGGACGTTGGGGAGGTACTGCTCGAGGCGGGGGAGCTCGTCTTCGAGCAGGTCGTTGAACTCGAATTGGGTCAGGTTGCCGACCAGGGCCACGACCCCGCCGCCTTGGTCGAGCAGGCCGCTGCTGCCCGCGCGGCGCACATTGTCGGAGACGGCCAAGACGTTGCCCGCGTCGAAGATGAGGTAGTCGACGCATCCGCGGGCGGTGCTCAGCGCACCGCTGGTGTCGCCCGCGGCCGAGCACTCCCAGCCGATCTGGTTGAGCGGGCCCGACAAGCGCAAGGTGATGTACTCGATCTGGTCGTTGATCTTGACCGGCTCTTGGCGAACCGCGGTCAGGTCGATCTCCGACTCGGAGATTTCGGAGCCCAAGATGACGCGGCCGCGTTCGATGTCGAAAGGCGCGCCGAGGATGTCGATGTCCAAGACGCCGCGCTCGATGTCCAGGGTTCCGGTGATCTCGGGATCGCCGATCGTCCCGCCCACGGTGAAGGCCGCGCGAGCTTCGACCCGCTGAAGCACGTTGACGTCCGAGCGCACCGGCGCCGAGCTTTGCAGCGACAAATCCAGCTCGATCCCCGACACGGACTCGGGGAGGGGCTCACCGCTGGGCGGCGTGGGGTCTTCGAAGCTCAGCACCGCGGTACCTTGCTGGGCGTCGCGCAGCCAGCGAGCGCGCTCGACGTCCACATCCCCCGAAAGGCGCATGAAGCCGGTCTCGGAGGCCTCGAAGAGCAAGTTGCGAGAGCTCAGCGAACTCTCGATCTCGGGGCGGCCGCCGTGATCGTCCAAGCCGAAGGGCACGCGGTCGAGCTCGGAGTGAAGTTGCGCCCAGTCGATCTGATCGACGGCGTTGGGCAGGTCGACCTCGCCCCACAAGCGCGCGAGGTTGGAGCGCGGGGCCAAAGTCGAGCTCCCGCGCGTGCCCACCAAAATCGCCAGGGCGTTGCGCGGAGAGGCGGGCGCCGAGGCGCCGCGTTCGTCACCGACGAAGATGCCGAGCCGTGCTCCGTTTCCGCGGCAGGGCTGGCCCTCATCGCAGAGGCGAAAGTCGACGACGCCGCCTTGGACGACGAAACGCTCGAAGCTGGTCTCGAGCTCGAGGGGGTAGCTGCCCAAAAACTCGAGGCGGCCTTCGAGCGCGTCGAACATGTCGAGCAGGTCGGGGTAGAGCTCGCCCGTGCGCCGAAAATCCCCGGCCAGGTAGATGCGCTCGACTTGGGCCCGGCCCTCGCTGTGCTCGATGAGATCCGGGAACAAGAGGTGGGGGAGGCGGCCGTCGATCTGGCCGTAGCCGGCCATGGCGAAGCGGCCCGCGCAAGGGCCGGCCAAGCTGGCGTAGCTACGCTTGCCGCCGTGCTCGCCAAAGTGAAAGGGGCCCTCGTTGACGGTGGCGAGCCCCTGGATGTCGACGATCCCGCGGTCGATGTCCAAGCGCATGTTCGAGAGCACGAACTTGAGTGGGGAGCCCCCCTCGTTTTCGTCGACCAAGTTCAGCTCGAGCGAGCGGGCGTTCGGGGGCAGCTCGATCACGCCGTCGAGGCGTGGGTCGAAGAGCAGCCCGCGTACGTTCAAGTCCACGGCCAGACGACCGCGGGGGCTGCGGATGCCCATGGGCACCAGAAGGCCGTCGAGGGCCGAGAGCTCCAGGCCGCCTTTGATCTCGGCGTGGCCAGTGCCCCGAATCGGGGGCGTGGGGGCGCTGGCGTCGTCGAGGCGGCAGACCTCTTCGGGGCCGCCGCTGGGCACGTCCGAGATGTCGAAGCTGCCCTCCACGGCCAAGGGGGCCCCACGCTCGCCCCCGCTGCGCAGGCGCCATGGCGACTCGAGTTCGAGCGAGTTGCCGTGCAGCCGCGCGACCAGGCGGTTCGTGCTGCAAAGCGAAGAGGGATCCTTACACGCGGCCTCGCGGCGCTGCGCCACGCTGGTCGCGCCCACCGGGCCGAGTCGCGTCGAGGACTCGGCGGCCATCATCCACAGCTCGTCGAGGCTCATCTCGATCTCGAGCGGATCACGGGCGCGGCCGTCGACCCGCGTCTTGGTGCACACCGTCAAAAAGTCGGGGCCCTCGGGGCAGTACTCGACGCCGACGCGCAGGTCGTCGAGCTGTCCGAGCACATGCGGACGCCAAGCTTTGCGATCGGGGTGGGTCAGCAGCTTGTCGAGGGGCAGGTGACGGAAGTTGACGTCGAGCTCCATCTGCACGGGCGCCGAGGTCGACTTGCCCCGACGTCGCGGGGGCTTCTCGCCAAAGGCGATCAAGCCGCGCACGTCCCAGCTCAGCGTGTCGGTGCCGCCGGCTCCGGGGCGAGTGTTCTGCAAGGCGCCATCGATCCGCATCTCGCGGTGGGCGGCCAGGCCGGCGTCGCGATCGCTCGGGATGTCGTTGCTCGAGAAGGTCAGCTCGCCGCCGCCGAGCGGGATGCCGGCGGCCGAGACGTTTTGCATCCGCAAGCTCCCATCGACCGCTGGCCGGCTGACGGTGCCCTCGAGTCGCAAGCGGGTCCCGGCGGCCAAGGTCCCTTGCAAGGGGACCTCGTCGTCGACGATGCGCGTCAAGGTTGAAAGGGGCAGCCCGGCCGCCTCGATGGTGAGCATCAAGGTGGGGTCGCTCTCGAAGCCCAGGCGGCCAGCCACCTCGATATGCCCGGTGGGGATGGTGGCGCGGGGGCTCAGGGTTGGGCTGACGGCGCGGTGGTAGTCGAGGCGCAGGGTCTCGAAGTCGACCATGTCACCGTCGAGGCTGAAGGTGGCCACGGGCAGCGCGTAGTCGACGCCGTAGGCCTCGACGCTGCGGGCCTGGGCCGAGCCGCGGGCGCGCCACTTCGAAAGGGGCACGGGGCCACCTTCGCCGTCGTCGATGTCGATCTCGATGGACCCGCCTTCGATGCTCAGCGGAGAGTCGAGGATGCGATTGCGATCGATGCCCGACAAGGCCACGTGCGCGCGCAAAAGGGGGTCGTCGCGCAGCTCACGGTTTCGGGCCAAGCCGAGCTCGAGCTGCACCTCTCCGCGCCCTCCCAGGGCTTGGAACTGGTCGCTGCGCACCTTGAGGGTGCCGGACTCGATCGACAGGCGCCCGTTTTGGAGGGCGTCGATGGGCAAGGGCGAGCGTGCGCTGCCACCGATCGAGAGCGTGCCGCCTCGACCCGTCGGCGCGACGAGGGGCCCGTCGAGCGGCAAGCTCGCGTTGAGGGTGGCGAAGTAGGTGTCGAGGCCAAAGGCTTCGGAGAAGGCGGCGCCGTCGTCGATGGCGATGCGCACCTTGGTGTCGCGCCAGCGCGACAAGCTCGCGTCGAGCTCTCCATCCAAAAAGAGCTGAGCCCCCGGCGTACTCACGACGAACTGATCGAGCTTGGCGCCCATGACGGGCCGGAAGCGGACCCCGCCTTCGACGCGCAAGGTTCGCGCCAGGCCGTCGTCCTCGGGGCCGCGGTCTCGCACGATGCGAAGCCCCCGCAAGTCGACCTCGAGCAGCTCGAGGACCTCGCCGACCACGAAACGTTCGAGCGCCGCCTGGCCGTCGGCCGTGCCGCGCAGCAAAGGCTGGGTCTCGGGGTCATCGGGCAAGAGCTGCGCCGGGTTGATGCCGTCGAGGTCGAACGACAAGCTGCCCACGAGCGACTCGTTGGGTAGCTCGGGCAAGACGATGTGGTCGATGGCGCCGCGACCTCGACGGCGGATCTCCCCGTCGAGACCGGCGGCGCGCAGGCTCTCGACGTAGACCACCCAGCGGCGATCATCGAGGCCCAAGTTCAGCACGTCGTCCCAGATCTCGGGCACCGGGTCTCGGGCCAGGCGCACCGCGGCGTCCACGTCGTCGAGGGCCCACAGGGGCTCGTCTTCGAAGAGGTCGAGGGTCAGGCCTTCGGCCGAAAATCGCATGGCCGGATCGTCGAGGGGCCCGTCGATCTGCATCTTGGCCCGCACGCCGACGCCCGAGAGCATGGGGCGGGCCGGGTCTTCGCGTTGGGGGAAAAAGCGATTCGCCAAGGGCGCCGCGTCGACGGCGTTCATCTCGAGGCGCACCCCGGGATCGATGCCGAAGACGTCGCGCAAGACGGCATTGACGTTGACCTCGGCCCCTTGCATTCGCCCGCGCCCGCGCATCTGCAGGTCGCCGATGGGCATGCCCTCGACGCCACTGAGCAGGTCGAGGGAGGTGAAGTCGCTCAGCTCGACCTCGGTTTGCAGGAGCTCGAGCGAGCCGGTGGCGCCCTCGGTGTGGACGCGGTAGCGAAAGGGGATGCGCTCGGGGGTCGGCGACCTGGGGTCGGGGGCTTCGAAGGCCAGCGCGAAGCCCAGCTTGGGGATGTCGAGCTGCGTGCGCCAACCCTGAGAGCGAAAGTCGAGGTCGAGAGCGAGGTTGGCGAAGGTGGCATCGTCGACGCGAAAACTCAGCGGCTTGAGCTCGGGGTGGTTGCGGACGATGATCGGCTGGAAGGCCTGGACGATGTTGACGACCTCGTAGTCGTGCTCCTCGGGCAGGTAGCGCCGGATATTGGCGAAAATGCGCCCGCTGGCCTCGGCCTCGGTGAAGTGCAAGACCCACGGAATCTCGACGAGGTTGGGGACACCGACGCGGTTCCAGGGGATGATCTCGTGCAAGACGAGACGCGTTTCGAGGTGCTCGACGGCCAGGGCCAATCGCCGCGGGGAGCCCTCGCCGGTGGTCTTGTAGGCCTCGTAGACCCGCACGCCATCGGCCTCGATCGGGTGCGGGCGCCCCAAAAACAAGTCGATGATCAGGGTGGGGCCCCAATGAATCGATTCGATCGAGAGCTTGCCGTCGAGCACCGGCTCGAGACGCGTGGTCACGAAGGCGCCGAGGCGTGCGTCGTTGAAAAAAAAGTAGGCCCCGAGGTAGGCCAAGTTGAACAAGATGCCCAGCAGCAACAAGAACTGCAGGGGCAGTCGCACCAAAAAGAGGGTGACGAAGGGATGTCGCTTGCGGGTGGGGGCGGCGCTGGTGGCGAAGGCGATGAACTGCTCGTGCAGCGTGGGGATGGCCTGCGGGTGCGCGAAGGACTCGTTGATTAGCGCCTCTCGGAACTGGTTCAGGCCCCGCGCGAGCCGAGCCCTTTGGCGCGCCAGCTCGCCGAGTTCGCTCGCTCGGGGCGGCCGGTAGCCCGTGATGGTCATCTGCACTTCGCGGCGGGCGTCGGGGTCGACGCGACCCAAGGCGCGTCGCACCAGCGGAGGCAGACGCGAGGCCAGACGGCGCAAGCGCGGGTGTGGGTGGTGGTAGCTCAGGCGCCGGTTGCGAGCGAGGGCGTCCTGGCGCAGCGCATCTTTGACCAGTCGGCGAAAGCGTCGGGTGTCGCGTCGTGGCGCCCGACCACGCTCGCGGCGAACGGTGCGGATCCGGTCGAGCTCCCGGTAGGCGCGCAAGAGCAGCGCGAGGTTGGGCCCACCCGGGTACAGGTGCGCGTAGCGGGTGCTGCTGCACAGCTCCTCGAGCAGGGCCCGACCGTCCGCGAGGAGGTCGGCCTCCGCCTGCCACGCGTCGTGATCGAGCTGGGCCACCGCTGTTCGAAAGCTAGCACCCGGATGCCCCGAATTCGATGAATTTCACCCACTAGAGGGGGTAAACGGGCACATTTGCGCTTTATGCGCCCGGGGGATCTTCGTCCTCGGGGACGGGGCTCCACGCCGAACAGGCGAGGCGGATCACGGCGTGTTCAGCTGCGTCGGGATCGACGCGGGCCATGCACGCCAATCGCCAGTCCGGGGGCCCCGAAAAGCGGCGCTCGGCCGCACTCGGGCCGGCGAGCCACTCGCCGCCTTCGAGCACGCGGACGCGGCAGCTGTCGCAAACGCCCCGGCCTCCGCAGGCACGGGCGATAGGGAGGCCCGCGGACGAGATCGCCGCGAGCAGGCTGCGACCACCGGCCAGGCTCACTTCGGCCTCGGAGCCGACGAATCGGACGATGACTCCCGTGGCAGGCCCCGGCACCCCGTCACCATGCCTGGATGCCACTGGATCAGCACCTGCATTGCGCCCAGGGCATAAAAAAAGCGCCGTCCGGTCTGGACGGCGCTGGTAGCGGGGACAGGATTTGAACCTGTGGCCTCCGGGTTATGAGCCCGGCGAGCTACCTGGCTGCTCCACCCCGCATCAGGGTTCGGGGTTTATGCACGCGGCTGCTTCGGCGGTCAAGGAAAAACGGGAGCGAAGAGGGCCCTGACTGCCCCAAGGCCGCGGGTTTCGCGGGGCTGTTTTCGAGCGCACGGAAATTGCGAGATGAGGGCAGGCAGGTGGTAGCTTCCGCCGGTGGCCAGGCCCGTCCGCATCGACCCGCGAGGAGGCCCAGTCGCCTTCTATGGCGAACTGGTCGAGCCGGCGTCCGACAGCCTGCCGCTGAAGATCGATATCTGGCAGCGAGTGCGGCATCCGCCCCCCGAGCTGATGCACGGCCAGACTCTCAAGGCACACGCCGACGCCGACCCCTGGGCGAGCGTCCCTTTCCCGGGGGCGATCATCGGCCGGGTGGTGACCTGGACTTGGGATCTCACCCAGCTTCCTCCCGGTGCGAAGTCGTGGCGGATCGTGCTCGACGTCCGCCAAGGTGATCAGAGCGTCGAGGGCTACCCAGTCGAGTACGCCGGAGAGTTCGATCCCGAGGTCGCCTACGACGAACTCAAGATCTCCGAGCGCGTCGTCGGCGGACAGGTCGCCACGGATTTTTCCGGGTCATATCAGCTACATAAGACCAAGTAGCTGAGGCGATATCTCATCCGGGTTCCGAAGCAGTATCCGGATCCAGCTCGGCGGCCAAGGACGCGAGCGAGACGCGGCGACCGTCACCCGCGTAGAGGCTGGCGGCGACGGCCAAGGGGCGATTGAGCGCCTCGAGGCGAAGCTGACCTTGGACTCGCGGCGCGGACTCGGCGAAGTTCAAAGGGCAGTGGTCGACGCCATCGGGGCCGAGCAGCGCGAGCCCGTGCGAGCGGCAGATCAAAGGGCGCGTCGCATAGACGGCGCAGCGATCGTCGACCAGCAAGGCGCAGGCCGGTGGA
>JAUIJR010000750.1 GCA_030431075.1 Polyangia bacterium
CGCCATCTCCATCGCCATCTCCATCGCCATCTCCATCTCCATCTCCATCTCCATCTCCATCTCCATCGCCGTCGCCATCCCCGGTCGAGCCCTCGCTCGTGCCCACACTCCCGGCTTCTCCCGAGCCGGCCTCTCCCGAGCCGGCCTCCCCACCGCTTTCGCCAGAGGCCTCGCCGCTGGTGAAGGTCATGGTGAGGTCGCCACTGTCATCGACCGTCCCCTCGGTGCAGGCGAGCAGGGGCGCGAGACAACTCAACAGTGAAAGGACACGACGCGAGACCACAGCCAAGGCTACCGCGTGCCCGACCCCGCAGGCCGCGCGGGGTCGTCTCGCGGCGACACCGCAAAGCGCGCCGCCCTCAGCGCGTCGGCACGACGCCGATCATCTGCTGCGCCGCGAAGCTCTCCGAGGCCACCGTGAGCTCGAAGTAGACCATCTCGCCGGGCTCGAGGTAGTCGAGCGGGCTGAAGATCGGGCCGGCGGTGCGCGTGTCGCCCTCGCCTTCGAAGACCAGGCCGCCTTCGAACCAGCCGACCCCGTCGGGCGCGTCTTCGCCGGTGGCCGTCACCGGTTTGAGGTTCACCCACAGACACTCGCGCGCCTCGTGGGCCGACGCCCCCAACAAGCGCACGCTCGGCGTGAGCATCTCGAAGCCCTGCCCCCCGATCTCGACCGGGGCAGTGCCGCCTTCGGTCCAAGGCGTGAAGCTCGCGCCGGTGCCTTGACCGATCTCGACCTCGCGCGTCGGCAGCATCGAAAGGTCGCCGCTGGGCATGTAGGCCAAGCAGTCCTCGCCGGGCTCGGGACCGGGGTCGCCAAAGGGACAAGCCGAGCCGAGCGCGACGAACAAAGTACAGCCGAGCGCCCGCGCGCGACCCGAGGAGATCATCTGCCGAGGCTAGCACGCGCGGGCGCCGGCCAAGCTCGACCTGGAGCGAGGCGGGAGCACACGCCAGTCGCGCATCGACAGCTCGCCGCCCACGCCCCTGCGATCACGGTAGGCTCTTCGCTCGATGTCGTCCTCCGACGCGACGCTTGGCCGGCTGGACCCTGCCCGCCAAAGCCCCGCCGACTCCCCCGCCCAGCGCGAGGCCCGGTGCGAAGCCCTGCTCGAGCGCGCGCGGCCACTGTCGGACGAGGACTGCCAAGCCCTCGCCGAGCTCGCGGCTTTCGTGCCCGGCCGCGTCCGCAAGATCTGCGAGGCCCTCGCCGCCACCGAGACCGATGCGGCCGCCCAGGCCCTGCTCGACATGCCGCGCGAGACCCCGGGGCGCATCGAGGCCATCTACCGGGCCATGCGCCGCGGCGCCCGTCGACCACGTCCCGGCGGCACCGCGCCCGCCCTGCTCGCCTTCGAGTTTCGGCGCTCGCGGGCCCGCGACTTCGCCGAGGTCCTCGACTTCGTGCACACCCACTTCGCCGCCCAGCTCGAGCAGCTCGAGGTCGAGGGCAAGCTGCGCTACCGCTTTCGCCTCGACCCCCTGCTCGCCGCCCGCGGCGGGGCAGGGGGTCGAG
>JAUIJR010000751.1 GCA_030431075.1 Polyangia bacterium
AGCCCGACCACGAGCGGCGCGCGAGCTACCTGTACCGCCTCGGTCGCGTCGACGAGGCCCGCGAGGACTTCCCCGCCGCCAAGCAACACTACGACCACGCGCTGCGACTCAAAGACGACCCCGAGGCAAAGGCCCATGTCGACGCCATCGCGGCCAAAGTCGAGCTCGCCTGCAAGTCCGGCAAGTGTGATGCGCCCGACTTCAAGGACCTGGCGGCCGCCTGCGAGTTCATGGGCGAGCGCGTGCATCGGCAGCTCGGCTTGCCGCCGCACAGCGCCGACGAGGAGTTCGCCTGCGATCCGGCCAAGGCACAGCGCGTCGAGCTCAGCGGTGGCGACGCCAGCGAGGCCGTCTTGCTCGAGATCAGCGGCGAGCACGGCATCGTCGAAGAGCAGGAGTTCGACCTGCTCGCGCACATCGATGGCGGCTGGCACTGGGTGGGGACCGTGCTCGACATCGAAAACCCGCACAAAGACGGCGTGCTGCGCTCGGGCCAAGTGCTGGCCTTCGAAGCCAAAGAGCTGATGCCCGACTCCCCGGGCCTCGAGATTTTGGTGCGCGTCGAGCTCGAAGAGTCCGACAGCGACCTCGACGACAACATCGCCTACCACGACGAACGTCGCGCCGAGATCGTCTGCGGCATCAACCACGGGCAACATCTCTGCCGTGAGATTCCGACGCGTTTGCTCTACGAAGGCGAAGCGCTCGACGTGTCGCGACCGGCCGGCAAAGATGTTGCGAAGAAGTTCTTCGAGGCTACGGTCAGCTACGACGGCGCCGGCAAGGCGACGATCGCCGGCGAAGGCGACTTGCCGACAGATCTGACGGGAACCGTGGAGCTCGCGCAGATCGGCGAGCCCAAAGGTTTCGCGTTTTTGCAGGAGGACTAGCTGCGCGCCCGTATTCGGCGTCGCAGTCGCGCGGCGCCCAATCGCATTCGTCGCGGACTTGCCCGAACGACGTTTTTACGTCACGTTGCCTCTCGCGTCGCACGCCTAGTTTAATCTTCGTCGTCTCCGCGCTCGCGTTCGCCTCTGTGGCCGAGCGATGACGCGCCTCGACGGACCCAAGGACTGAGCCGGAAAGGAGCCAAATCTCTCCGTCCTCGCTGGGCAGCACCCGATCCCGCACTTTGCGGAGTCGCGGTCCCTGCACGCTCACCTCGTCATGGTGACATCCACGCACTGCTCTTCCGACTCTGCTCACTCCACCGTCGTCATAAAGATCGGTTCCAACGCCCTTCTCGATGATCTCGGTCACCTCGACGAAGGCCTCCTGCGCGGGGTCTCGGCCCAAATGGCCTCGCTTTGCGACGACGCGGCGCCCATCTTGGTGTCCAGTGGCGCCGTCGCCACCGGCCGAGCCTTTGCCTCCGCCGGGCCCAAGCCGATCGTCCAGCGACACGCACTCGCCGCCATCGGCCAAGCGCAGCTCGCCTCGGCCTGGCAAGACGCCATGATGTCGGCCTCGCTGCAAGCGGCGCAGATCTTGGTCACCGAGGGC
>JAUIJR010000252.1 GCA_030431075.1 Polyangia bacterium
AGCAGCTCGACGCAGCGCTGCGCCAGCAGGTAGGCGCCCTCGGCCTCGGAGGCGATCTGCGCGACGGTGTCGATGTGCAGGGGCTTTTCGTCCAGGCTCGCGCCAAAGGCCACGCGCCGCTTGGCGTAGTCGCGGACCAAGGCGATCGCGCGGCGCATGCCGAAGCACGAGGCCACCGCGTTCCAGGTGCGAGTGATGTTGAGCATCGGCGAGATGTGGCGCGTGCCGTGGTCCAAGCCGATCACCGGCGTGGCCAAGCTACCCTCGAGGCCGAGCTCGGCGGTGGGCAGCTTGCGGGTGCCGAACTTGTCTTTGAGACGGTGGATCGAGATCTCGTTCATCGATCCGTCGGAGCGACGCAGCTCCAAGTAAAAGAGGGCCAAGCCGCGTCCGCCCGGGCCGTTGCCCTCGGGCCGCGCCAAGGTCAGCGCCATCTGCGAGGTGGTCGCCGAGGTGAACCACTTGGTGCCGTACAAGCGCCAGTTGCCCTCGGCGTCACGGCGGGCTTCGCTCTCGGAGCGGCCCACGTCGGAGCCACCGGTGCGCTCGGTCATCCACTGCCCCGAGGTCCACGCCTCGGCGGGATCGCGGCTGGTCAGATGAGGGATCGCGCGATCGATCAGCGTTTGGTTCTGGGAGACCAACAAGGTCTTGGCCGCCCCGTCGGTCATGGCCAGCGGGCAGCTGTAGATGTCGAGGGAGGGCTGCACCACGTGGTTGAGCGCGAACTGGTGGATGCGACTGTGGGCGCCGTCCTTGCGCTCGTAGGCCGTGGCCACCAGCCCGTGCTCGGCCGTGATCTGCGCGGCCCGCTTCCACACTTCGGTCAGCTCGATCTCGTCGATGCGGCGGCCCCAGGGATCCCAGCTCGTCAGGCGCGGCTCGTTGGGTCGATCGGCTTGCTGCAGGGCGTAGAGCTCACCACCCGAGCGCTCACCGAGCTCGCGCAGCTCGCCTTCGACGCGGGCGAGCATGTCCGGCGGCAGCTTGCGGGCGAGCCACTCGCGCAAGAGCGCGTCGTCGTCGTACTGATTTCCCAGGCGGGGCGCTTCTTGAAAAAAGGCCACGAAGTGGAGTGTAGCGGCCCACAGCGGCCGTTTGTGTGATTCAGCGCCCGCGCGCGAGTCGCGGCGTGCAAGCCTCGCCAACGACGGCCGAAGGGGGAGGCATGAACGGACAACAGTCTCTACGCGCCCCCCGCCCCATCCTCGTCGACCACCCGGCCGTGACGGATCCCACGCTCTTGGATTTCGCGCTCGGGATCCAAGCCATGCTGGTTCGCAGCTTGTGGGAAGCCGAGCTCCCCGCCTTGCCGGGCATCGTCGATGATCCCGACGACCCCCAGTGCTTGGCCGCGGCCGACTTCCCGCGCAGCGCAGACGAGGCCTTCGCCGAGCTCGCCGCTCGCGGGGTGCTCGCGGGTCGCGTGTTGCAGGTCGGCGTCCATCGCGACGAGTGGGGCCTCGAGCTGTGCGCGACCTTCTTCGACGGCGACGACCCGGTGCCCGTGGAGCTGGTGGTCGAAGCCGGCGCCGCCCCGATCCTCGACGGCCTACGCGAGCTGGTCGCCTTCGCCTTGATGCACGCGGCCCCGAGTAGCCAGGCGAAGATCGATCCGGCGCGACTCGACCTGCTGGCGATCTGGGGCGAGCGCGAGGCGGCCGGCTTGGTGCTGAGCTTGACCCGGATCGGCGCGAGCTGCCGCATGGACCACGCGGCCATGCAAGCGGATCCGGCGTGGCTCGCCTCGCGGGCCGAAGACGCGCCACCCCGTCGCCTGCTCAACTGAGCGCGCCCGACCATTTCGGCCGGCGCATCGGTCCGCGCATCGGGGTCCGCGCCAGGCGGTCCTACTCGCCCTCGCGCACCCAGTCGCCGGACTTTCCGCCCGACTTGCGCAGCAGGTAGCTGGCGTCGATCCGCATGCCCCGGTCGACCGATTTGCACATGTCGTAGATCGTCAAGGCGGCGACATTGGCCGCCATCAGGGCCTCCATCTCGGGCCCCGTGCGGTCGACCGCGTGGACCTCGGCCAGGACCCGGATCCGCGAGGCCTCACGCTCGAGCTCGAAGTCCAGCTCGACTCGGGTGAGGCGCACGGGGTGGCAAAGGGGGATCAGGTTGGCGCACTGCTTGGCCCCGCCGATCCCCGCCAGGCGCGCGACGCCGAGCACGTCGCCCTTGTCGAAACGGCCCGCCTCGATCTTGGCCAGGGTCTCCGGCTTCATCGTGATCGTCGCCGTAGCCGTCGCAGAACGTTGTGTTTCAGGCTTGTGGCCGACCCCGACCATATGGGCACGACCCTCGGCGTCGAAGTGGGTGAGGCTGCCTGCGGGCGCGGGGTCGGACTTCGCCATCGTCCGAGTCTACGCCAGGACGCCTCGCCGATCGCGCGGCGTCGGCTTTGGAGAGGGCGGGTAGTCCCCCCACTGAACAGGCCTCGGGTCGAAGCGATGGGCCCGTGCGTGATACATAGAGCCTCGTTCGGAGGGGGCTGCGCCCGCCGAAGGAGTTCTGGATGCGAGTCGGGATCCCGAAAGAGATTCTCCCTGGCGAACGACGCGTCGCGGCTACCGCCGAGACGGTCAAACGCCTGAGAAAACAAGGATTTGACGTACTGATCGAGACCGGGGCAGGCGCGCAAGCGGACTGCCCCGATGCGCTCTACGTCGAGGCAGGCGCCGAGATCGCGCCAGGACCCGAGGTGATCTGGACCGAGACGGACATCGTCTTGAAGGTGCGCGAGCCCGGCATGCACCCCGGGACGGGCCAGCACGAGGCCGACATGCTGCGCGAGGGCGGCACGCTGATCTCCTTCATCTGGCCGGCGCAAAACGAAGCGCTCGTGCAGCGACTCGCCGCGCGCAGGGCCACGGTCATCGCCATGGACGCGGTGCCGCGGATCAGTCGCGCCCAAAAGCTCGACGCGCGCTCCTCGATGGCCAACATCTCGGGCTACCGCGCGGTGGTCGAGGCGGCGCAACACTTCGGCCGCTTCTTCAACGGGCAGATCACGGCCGCGGGCAAGGTCCCGCCGGCCAAGGTCTTGGTGATCGGTGGCGGTGTCGCCGGCTTGGCGGCCATCGGCGCCGCGCGAGGCCTCGGCGCGGTCGTCCGCGCCTTCGACACGCGACCGGCCGTGCAAGAGCAGGTCGAGTCGATGGGGGCCGAGTACCTCACCGTCGAGTTCGAAGAAGATGGCTCGGGCCAGGGCGGCTACGCCAAGGTGATGTCCGAAGAGTTCATGGAGGCCGAGCGCCGACTCTTCGAAGAGCAAGCCAAAGAGATCGACATCATCATCACCACGGCGCTGATCCCCGGCAAGCCGGCCCCCTTCTTGTTGACCGAGAAGGTCCTCGAGAACATGAAAGAGGGCTCGGTGCTCGTCGACCTCGCGGCCGAGCAAGGCGGCAACTGCCCCTTGGTCGAAGCCGACAAAGTCGTCGTCAAGCACGGCGTGACCTTGATCGGCTACACCGACTTGCCGAGCCGGATGCCCAACGTCTCGAGCCGCCTGTACGGCAACAACTTGTGTCACCTGCTCGACGACATGGGCAAAGCCGAGGGCTACAAGGTCGACGAAGAGGACGACGTGGTCCGCGGCGCGCTGGTCTTGCGTGAGGGCGAGCTCAAGTGGCCGCCGCCTCCGCCCAAAGTCGAGGCCCAAAACAAGGCGCCCGAGCCCAAGTCGGCCCCGGCCCCCACGCCGGCGCCCGCCCCCAAAGCCAAAAAGTCCGGTGGCCACGGCCACGACGTCGGCGGCGAGCCGGCCAGCCCCTTCACCCTGATCTTGGCCGGCCTCGCCCTGCTCGCGGTCGGCTGGGGCGGCTCGAACGACTTTTTGAGTCACTTCACGGTCTTCGTGCTCGCCTGCTTCGTGGGCTGGCAGGTCATCTGGAACGTGAGCGCGGCCCTTCACACCCCGCTGATGTCCGTCACCAACGCCATCAGCGGCATCATCATCGTCGGCGGCATGCTCCAAGTCGGCGGGGACATCGCGTCTCCGGCCGCCATCTTGGGCGCGGTCGCCATCTTCTTCGCCACCATCAACATCGCGGGCGGCTTTTTGGTCACCCAGCGCATGCTCAAGATGTTCCGCAAATAAGGAGGGAGGACGAAGATGCTACCTGCAGGACTTTTGTCGACGGCCTACATCGCGGCCTCCGTTTTGTTCATCTTGTCCCTCGGCGGCCTGAGCCGCCAAGAGACGGCCCGGCGCGGCAACCTCTACGGGATCATCGGCATGGTGATCGCCGTGCTCGCCACCGCGGGCTACGCCACCGGCGCCTTCGAGGGGGTGGCCGGCATCGAGCTTTCGGGCGCGGGCATGGGCGTGCTGGCTGGGGCCGTGCTCCCCGGCGCGCTGATCGGCGCCATGTTGGCCGCGCGCGTGGCCATGACCTCGATGCCCGAGCTCGTGGCCGTGCTCCACAGCTTCGTCGGCCTCGCGGCCGTGCTCGTGGGCATCTCCAGCTACATGGATCCCGGACTCCCCGTCCCCGCGGGCGAGGAGACCATCCACGAGATCGAGATCTTCATCGACATCTTCATCGGCGCGATCACCTTCACCGGCTCGATCATCGCCTTTTTGAAGCTGCGCGGCTCGATGTCGGGCAAGCCCCTGCTCTTGCCGGGGCGCCATCTGCTCAACTTGGCGATGGTCGTGGGCTGCATCTACTTGGGCTGGGCCTACACCGGCCAAGCCAACCACGGCGGCCTGACGGAGCTGTTGATCATGACCGGCATCGCCGGGGTGATCGGCATGCACATGGTGATGGCCATCGGTGGCGCGGACATGCCCGTGGTGGTCTCGATGCTCAACAGCTACTCGGGCTGGGCGGCCGCGGCCGCCGGCTTCATGCTCAAGAACGATGCGCTCATCGTGACCGGCGCGCTGGTCGGCAGCTCGGGCGCGATCTTGAGCTACATCATGTGCAAGGCCATGAACCGCAGCTTCTTCTCCGTCATCTTGGGCGGCTTTGGAAGCGACGGTGGCGCCCCGGCCCCCAGCGGCGGCGCGGCCCAACCCCAAGGCGAGGTCCAGGAGTTCAGCGTCGACGACACGGTCGAGATGCTGCGCGAGGCCAAGTCGGTGGTCATCGTCCCCGGCTACGGCATGGCCGTGGCCCAAGCGCAGCACTCGCTGGCCCAGGTCATCAAAGAGCTGCAAAAAAAGAAGATCGAGGTGCGCTTCGCCATCCACCCGGTGGCCGGCCGCTTGCCCGGGCACATGAACGTGCTGCTGGCCGAGGCGAACGTCTCTTACGACATCGTGCTCGAGATGGACGAGATCAACGAGGACTTCCCCGAGACCGACGCGGTCTTGGTGATCGGCGCCAACGACATCGTGAACCCGAGCGCCCTCGACGACCCCTCCAGCCCCATCGCCGGCATGCCCGTGCTGGAGGTCTGGAACGCCAAGACCGTCGTGGTGATGAAGCGCGGCATGAGCTCGGGCTACGCCGGCATCCAAAACCCGCTCTTTTTCAAAGAGAACACGCGGATGCTCTTCGGCGACGCCAAGACGAACGTGGACAACATCCTCGGCGCTTTGCGCTGAGGATGTCGCGGCTACGCAACATCCTCGGCGCTTTGCGCTGAGGATGAGACGCGGCGCAGAGCCGCGGTAGACTCCCGGGCGTGACCCGGCGCCTGCTTCTCGCCTGCTTCGCCGGCCTGCTCGCGGGGGCCTGCGGGCGCAGCGATCCCCTCGACTTTTTGGTGCCCAAGTCGATCGAGGACGCCTGCGCGGAGGTGTGTGCCCTGGGGGCCTGCGACCGCCCCGAGAGCGTCGACGAAGGCGACCTCGCGCTGTGTGCCCAGCGCTGTGTCGACGAGCACGCCCGCGCGGGCCAGGTCTCGACCCCCTGCGCCGACGCCTACCGCGACTACATCGACTGCCTCGACGCCCTGAGCTGCGAGGAGTACCAGATGCAGATCTTCGAGGGCGAAGGCGGCGACTGCCGGGTCGCGGCCGAGATCGTCTCGGAAAGCTGCAACCCAGGGCCGGGTTGAGGGCCTCGGGGGCGCTTCCTTGCTAGGCTGCGGGCATGCCGTCTCGCCTGGGCATGCGACGCAGCGCCGCGCTTGGTGCCGCCCTTCTCGTGCTGACCAGCTGCCGCAAGCAACCGCCCTCCGAGCCGCCGGCCGAGGCCGACGGTGGGCGGGTGATCAGCTTCGCCGAGTCGGAGCCGGATCCCGTGGTCGAGGAGGACCCGGCCCCGCAACGCAAGGCGCGAAGCAGCCTGCCCGAGCCGGTGCTGCGCAGCTTGTACAGCTGTTGGCTCGAGAGCCCCTACCCCTACATGTTCGATCCCCCGGGGCCCGACGACACGCGCGGGATCCCGGTGCAGGGCTTTCGGGACGCCGGCAAGTTCATGGCCGGGATCGGGGGGATCATGCACTACGGATCTTTGTCGACCTGCATGGCCAAGCAAGCCGGCGTCGAGAAGACCAGCTACTCGTCTTTGGATCCGGTCGAGGCCTTCGCCGGAATGCCCGTCGGCCAAGCCGGCGCGCAGTGGCGCGACCCGTGGAGCTTCAACGTGCAGATCGTCCGCTGGGGGCGGCAGTCGCTGATCCCGGATCCCTCGATGGAGGTGATCCGTGGCTGGACGGCCGACGAGATCTACCGCGTGATGTTTCGACGCTTTTTTCGGCTGATGGCGCACAGCTATCTCGAGCTCGAAGCCAGCGGCAATGTCGAGAGCCAGTACGGCGAGTACATGGCCGCCGTGCACGGGGGCAAAGATGGGCTCGACTACCTGCACCAGCGCTACGGGGGGCGGCTGCCCGAGTACGGGGGCAGCTGGGATGGGACCCAGTGGACGCCGGCCATGTCCTTTGGCTTTTGGTTGCGCCGACGCGGCGACGCCACGGCCGAAGAGCTGTGGCTCGGCCTGCAAGAGCTGCTCGAGCTCTACGACGCCGACTGGCTCGACAAGCTCCAGCGCACCTACGCCGGGGGCGAGGTCCCGCCCGCACGGGCCCTTTCGGGGCGGGGCTGAGGCGCAGTTGGAAGGCTAGCCGCCGGCCGCCACGCGGGCCCCGAAGCTCACGCTGGTCGGCGATGCCGCTTCGAGCCGGACCGCCTCGAGGCGCGTGCCGGTGAGCTCGTACAGTAGGGGTCCGAGCTCCAAGGCGGGCAAGGCCCCAAAGGCCTGGCCGGCCGCCTCGTCGACGCGGCGAGGTAGTTCGGCGGCGTCCACCAGCGGGCCGAAGCAAGCGCGTCGTGACTGGATGCTGCCTTCGCGCCGTGTGCAGCCGAGCCATAGCGCGTCGACCCCGCCTTCGAGTTGAAGCGCGCCGGGGTCGTCGAGCCAGCGCAGGCGTAGCGCGCCCCGCAAGCTGAGTTCGACCCGCTCGCCGGGTGCCACCGCGATGCCGTCGCTGCGCCCGAGAGCCAGGGCCAGGGCCGGCCAGTGGGCGGTCCACTCGAGCTCGGCGGCCTCGCTCGCCTTGGCGCCTTCGCCCTCGGGTGCTCGAGCTACCAACATCGGGGGGACGCTGGGTGCGACCTCCGTCAGCCGAAGCGGCGTCCATGGCTCGAGTTCGGCGTTGATGCGGGCGAGCTGCTCCGGCCCGGCCAAGCGCTCCCCCAACAGGCCCGACGCCGCCCAGCTTTCGAGCAAGGCGTTGACGGCGTCGATATGGATCTCGGCGCGCAGATCCTGATCGGCCGAAAGCGGCGCCGCGACGAAGGGCTCGCCGGCCACCACTGGGCCTTCGAGGGGCCAGCTGGCCGGGCTCGGAAACTGCATCGGCGACATCCAAAACTCGACCCGGGCGAAGCCCTCGCCGAGCACCGGGTCCCCGCAAAATCCCAGGGCGACCTGGCTGCGGGGCTCGCCGGGCAACACGCCCAACTCGCTGGGCAGCCAGCGGATCGCGCTCGCGCTCGACAAAGCGCGGGTGATCTCCTCGTGCACCACCCGCTTGGATTTGTCGTCGATGTAGGCGTCGACCAAGATCAGGCCCGCGACCGCCCCGATCGGTCCGCCGAGCAAGGCGCCCACGCCC
>JAUIJR010000253.1 GCA_030431075.1 Polyangia bacterium
CTCAGCAGATCGAAAAGGACGCTGGTCGGACGAAAGACGTCGGGCACGTGCCGCGCGCTGCCTTCGGGGCTCAGCAGCAAGGCGAGGTCCGGCTCGCGCAAAAAGCCGTTGGTGATCAACACCCAGCCGTCGTCGTAGACGAAGCCAAAGCCCAAGGTCGGCGCGTACGCGAGGAAGATCAGCGCGAGCACGCCGAGCAAGGTCCAGCGCGGATCCAGCTGCGCGAGCTGCTCGTCGAGCCAGGCCCGGCCCGGACTGCGCGCGTCGGCCATGGCGCAGCCTACCCGATGCTGGCGCGAACTCGCTGGGGGTCCGAGCTTCGAAGGCGCCTCAGCGACAGCCCTCGCGCTTGCGGCGACGGGGGCCGCAGCGGCTTTGGTCGATCGCGTGGGCGATGGCGGCGACGGCCAGGCCGGTGATGGCCAAGCTCGCCCCGGTGATGGCCACCGTATTGAAGGCCTTGCCGCGATCGACGAGCTTGTCGCGCTCTTCGACCGAGGTGCCGTCTTGGTAGCCGTCTTCGATCTGCTTGGAGGTCACGGCGCCGCCGATGCCAAAGCCGACGGCGGTCGCCGCCCCGGCGGAGCCGACGATCACGCCCCCCCAAAAGGCCCCCTGCAAGGCGGCGCCGTTGGGCTGGTCGTCGTCGGCCGCGCTCAGTCGGCCCTCGCGCTCGGTCTCGGAGCGCGGCGCCCCGACCAGCGCGAAGTCGACGGCGGGGCTGCTGCCCACCCGGGCCGAGGGCGTGCGTCCGAACCAGGACACGCAGCCGGTGGTGGGCACGAAGCTCGCGCCGAGGCACAAGGCGAGGGCGCTGCGGGCCCGAAGCCGGCGAGGGGGGCGAGATGGGCTACGCATGGTCATCCTCCGCTGGTCTCGCTTTCGGTGCCGGACTCGTCACCGGTCTCGGTGCCCGTCTCGGTGCCGCCGAGCCCGTTCGGGTCGATGCACACGCCGTCGAAGCACTGCTCGGCCCCGGGGCAGGGGCGGGCGTCGCTGCACAGCAAGCCGCACACCGAGAAGTCTTGGACGCCGAGCTCGGCGAACTCGGGCGGGATCTCGAGGGTCTGGCAGCTTTGGGGCTCCGAGCAGCCCGGGTTCTCCGGGTCGCACATGGTCGCGCACACGCCGTTGAAGCAGGTCGTGTAGTTGCCGCCGCTGGGGCAGTCGTCGGCGAAGGTCGCCGTCGTGCAGGGGTACTGGCAAAGGCCGTCGATGCAGCTCTCGCCGTCGCCGGGGCACTCGGCGTCGCCGGCACACGCCGCGCGCCAGCCCGGCGGCTCGTCGGGTTCGATGAAGCAGGCCGCCAAGCCGGCCCCGGTGAGGGCGACCAGACAGAAGCTTCGCAGCGATTGGATCGGGCGGCGCGGCATCGACTCGGGGCGCACGCTACCCCATGCGGCGGCGGGTGCACGGCCTCGAAGCTTCGCGCTCGGTAAAGCGTTTGGGCGGCGCGGCGGCGCGGCGGTCCGCGAGATCGGCGGGAGATGCGCACCTCGCATCCCGAGGGGGCTCGAAAAGGGGTGCGTAGCCCGCTTTCGCGCGGATCTCGGGCCTGCTCGGCCCGGCTGGATCTGCGCTCGACAAAGTGATAACGAGGCGCGCTTTTTCAACGACACATGCCCTTGGAGGACACCGGGGCGTGCCGGGTTTCACCGGTCCATCGGGTCCATCGAAGAGGGCAGACGCACAACGCCAGAAAGAAGAATCGAAATGTCTCAAACCCAGGCCCAAGAGGCCATGCAAGAAGCCGCCGCCCCCGTCACCGTCCGCGAACTCCTCGAGTGCGGCGTGCACTTTGGACACCGCACCGAGCGGTGGAACCCCAAGATGGACACCTACATCTTCGGGGCCCGCAACGGCGTCCACATCATCGATCTCACCCAGACCGAGGCCCTGCTCAAGCGCGCCACCGACTTCGTGCGCTCCGTCGTCGCCGACGGCAAGCCCGTGCTCTTCGTGGGCACCAAAAAGCAGGCCCAAGACGTGCTCGTGCAAGAGTCGCAGCGCGCCGGTCAGTTCTTCGTCGTGACCCGCTGGCTCGGCGGCACCCTGACCAACTGGAAGACCATCCGTCAGTCGGTCGACAAGCTGCGCGGCATCGAGAAGATGTCCGAAGACGGCACCTACGAGAAGCTGACCAAAAAGGAAGTCCTCAAGCTCGAGCGCGCCCGCGCCAAGCTGGAGCGCAACTTGGGCGGCATCAAGGACATGCCCGGCATGCCCGGCGCCGTCTTCGTGGTCGACCCCGCCCGTGAGCACATCGCGGTGGCCGAGGCCAACCGCCTCAAGATCCCCGTCGTCGCCTTGGCCGACACCAACGCCGACCCGGATCAGCTTCAGTACGTCATCCCCGGCAACGACGACGCCATCCGCTCGATCAAGCTGGTGACCACCGCCGTGGCCGACGCTGCCCTCGAAGGCGGCCGTCTCGGCAAGCAGCGCGCCGTGGCCCAAGTCTCCACCGGTGGGGACTCGCCCGCGCCGATTCGCGTCCAGACCGGCGGCGACGGCCCGAAGGTCGAGCTCGTCTCGCGTCGCGGCACCTTGCCCACGGCCGAGGCCACCGCTTCGCCCGAGGAGCCCGAGGCCGCACCCGCCGCCCCGGCCGCCGACAAGCCCACCCCCGCGAGCTGAGCCTCGCGCCGTTCCCACCCGATCCAGACCCCAAATCCGAACGAAGACGACATGGGAAGCATCAGCATTGACATGATCAAGGAGCTCCGCGAGCGGACGCAGGCGGGCATGCTCGACTGCAAAAAGGCGCTCAAAGAGGTCGACGGCGACCTGGACAAGGCCATCGAGTACCTCCGCAAGAAGGGACTTTCGAAGGCCGCCAAGAAGTCCGGTCGCGTCGCCACCGAGGGCGCCGTGCTCAGCTACATCCACCCGAACAACCGCGTGGGCGTGCTGCTCGAGGTCAACTGCGAGACCGACTTCGTCGCCGGTAACGACGAGTTCAAGGCCTTTTGCAAGGACGTGGCCATGCAGGTCGCGGCCATGAGCCCCGAGGCGGTGACCCGCGAGGAGATCCCGGCCGAGCGCGTCGAGGCCGAGCGTCGCGTGTTCCACACCGAGGCCAACATGAAAGAGTGCAAGGCCTGCGGTGCCTTGGCCAAGTTCGAGGTGGAGACCTGCGAGGCCTGTGGTCGCGCGCTCCCGGCCGGCAAGGCCAAGCCCGAGAACATCGTCGAGAAGATCGTCGCCGGCAAGGTCGAGAAGTTCTACGCCGAGCGCGTCCTGCTCGAGCAGAAGTTCGTCAAAGAGGACAAGAAGACGGTCCAAGAGGTGCTCACCGAGCTGATCGCCAAGATCGGCGAGAACATCCAGATCCGTCGCTTCGTCCGCTACGAGCTGGGCGAAGGCCTCGAGAAAAAAGAAGAGGACTTCGCGGCCGAGGTGGCGGCACAAATCGCCGCCGCCAAGGGCTGACGAGACGAGAGGCGGGGGTGACCCCGCCTCTTTTGCATTCGGCCTTCACTTTTTGGCCCCCACCCCGCACCAACCGAGACCCTCGTGAGCGACCCCCGCCCCGTCTACAAACGCATCTTGCTCAAGCTCTCCGGCGAAGCGCTGCAGGGCGACAAGGGCTACGGCTTGGACCCGATCGTCCTCGACAAGCTCGCGGAGCAAGTCAAAGAGCTCATCGACGCCGAAGTCCAAGTCGGCATCGTCATCGGCGGTGGGAACATCTTTCGCGGCCTGAGCGACTCGGCCAAGGGCATGGACCGCGCCAGCGCCGACTACATGGGCATGCTGGCCACGGTCATCAACGCCGTGGCCTTGCAAGACGCCCTCGAGCGCGCCGGCGTCTACACCCGCGTGCTCTCGGCCATCGAGATGAAAGAGGTGGCCGAGCCCTACATCCGCCGCCGCGCGACGCGTCACCTCGAAAAAGGGCGGGTGGTGATCTTTGGCGCCGGTACCGGCAACCCCTACTTCACCACCGACACGGCCGCGGCCTTGCGGGCGATGGAGATGAACGCCGAGGTGCTGCTCAAGGCCACCAAGGTCGACGGGGTCTACGACAAGGACCCGATGAAGCACGACGACGCGGTCAAGTACGACCAGCTCAGCTACATCGAGGTGCTCCAAAAGAACCTGCACGTCATGGACGCGACCGCGATCAGCTTGTGCCGCGAAAACGGCCTGCCCATCGTGGTCTTCGACATGCTGCAGTCCGGGAACATCATGCGCGTCGTGTGCGGTGAGGGCCTGGGCACCACCGTCGTCCCCGACGACGCGACCTGAGATTCCGGCCCCAGCGCGGGCCTGAGCGGGCATTCGAGCCATGGCGCTGCGCCTGACGCGGCGGGCCTTTTCGCGTAAGCTTCGCGTCGGAACAGGGTCAAAGGCCGTGATCGACGACGCAATCGAACTCGCAACAGACACCATGGACAAGGGCCTCGACCGGCTCAAAAAAGAGCTCGCGCGCGTGCGCGCCGGTCGGGCCAACCCCGCGATCCTCGACGACGTGCGGGTGGATGCCTACGGCTCGATGGTGCCGCTCAACCAGGTGGCCACCGTCACCGTGGCCGATGCGCGCTTGCTGGTCATCAAGCCCTACGATCGCAACTCCGTTCCGGCCATCGAAAAGGCCGTCATCAACGCCTCGCTCGGGCTCAACCCCAACAGCGATGGCGTGGTGGTGCGCGTGCCCATCCCGCCGCTGACCGAAGAGCGCCGCAAGGGCCTGGTCAAGCAGGTCAAAGAGGCCGGCGAAGAGGCCAAGATCGCAGCTCGCCACGGGCGGCGTGACGCCAACGACCTGCTCAAGTCGGCCGAGAAAGACAAAGAGATCTCCGAGGACGACCTCAAGCGCGGCCTCGAGCGCGTTCAAAAGATCACGGACGACTACACGGCCCAGATCGACGAGATCGTGAAGGCCAAGGAGTCCGAGATCATGGAGAACTGAGCGGGCGAGGCCCGCGGGAGCGAAGAGGCGTGGACCCGGCGAGCGAGGCAGCGACGCGACGGCGGGAGAACCTTACCCGCTACCGCGAAGCATGCCGCCGCGAGCAGATCGGGCCCCGCTACTCGGGCGCCTTGCATCTGCTCGTCATCAACTTGGTCTACCTCGGCGCGATGGGCCTGGGCCTCGGCTTTGGCCGCGGCCGCCTGCGCGATGCGCTGTGGCTCGTCCCCGTCGCTTGGCTGGTGGCCAACATCGGTGAGTACTTCTTGCACCGCGGGCCCATGCATCACCTGCGGCCCCGACTGAAGCGCCTCTACAAGCGGCACGCGGCGACGCACCACCGCTTTTTTACCCACGAGGCGATGTCCGTCGACGGCGCGGCCGACTACGCGATCATCTTTCTTCCCGCCTGGCTGCACGCGATCTTGGTCTTCGCCTTGGGCTTGCCGATCGTGACGCTGGTCGGCTGGGGCCTGGGCTGGGAGCGGGCGGCCCTGTTCGGGGCGGGCGTGGCGAGCTACATCCTGGCCTACGAGTGGCTGCACCTGGCCGCCCACTTGCCCCCGCGCTTTGGAGTCGCCCGCTGGCCGATCTTGGGGGGGGTGCACCGGCACCACCGCCGACACCACGACCCCCGTCGGATGCGGCACATCAACTTCAGCATCTTCTTTCCGCTCGCAGATCTGATTTTTGGGACCCTGCGCCGGGACGATTCGAGCGGATCATCCCGCGAGGCGTGACGCTTCGTTGAAGCCGACGAAAGGTCGGAAGCTTGCGCGCCTTCGCACCCCGGGGGTAGAAGGGTGGGGTCATGAAGTCGATCTACGCGACCGCGATCCTCAGCGCCGTCTTCGTCCTCGCTTGCAACAAAGAAGAGGCGAGCACGCCGCCCGAGAGCGCGGCGGCCACCGAAGGTGGTGAGACGGCCGCCACGGGCGACACCGGAGACGATGCGGCGGCGGCCGAGGGCGGAGACGAAGGCGGCGAAGCGGCCGAGCCCAAGGTCTGGGCCGACATGAACTTCGACGAGCGCAAGATGTACATGGGCACGGTCGTCTGGCCGCAGATGAAAGAGAAGTTCCAAGCCCACGACGCCGAGGCCTTCGCCGACTTCAAGTGCCAGACCTGCCACGGCGACGACATGAAAGAGGTCAAGTTCGAGATGCCGAACGCCCTGACCCCCTTGCCCGCCGACGACCCCATGAAGGCCGCGATGGACATGGACGAAGAGGTCGCCAAGTTCATGGCCGAGGTGGTCGTGCCGACCATGGCCGAGCAGCTCGGCGCCGAGCCCGGACCCGGTGAGGGCCAGGTCGGCTGCTTCACCTGCCACCTCAAAGAGTAGGACCCGCCGCCTACCCACGAAAAAGGGGAGCCCCGCGGCTCCCCTTTTTGTCGTTTCAGCCCTCGCTCAGCCGGTCTGCAGCAGCTCGTCGTCGAGATCCCAGGCCGGCACCACGGACATCAGGCGACGCCGCGAGAGCTCCAGGTACTCGGGGTTCATCTCGAGGCCGGTATAGCCGAAGCCCAGCTCGGCCGCGGCCACGCCGGTGGTGCCGCTTCCGTTGAAGGGATCGAGCACGCGGCCGCCCTCGGGCACCGAGGCGCGCAGCAGACGATCGAGCAGGCCGAGCGGCTTTTGGGTCGGGTGCTTCCCGTGCTCTTTTTCCCGCTTGGGCGGGGCGGTGAAGCGCCAGACGTTCTTCATCTGCTTGCCCTCGTTGATCTCTTTCATCTGCGGGTAGTCGAAGTAGTGCTTCGCCTTTTTGTCCCGCGAGGCCCACAAGACGATCTCGGTGCTGTGCGTGAAGTAGCGGCACGAGAGGTTGGGCGGCGGGTTCGGCTTTTCCCAGATGACCTCGTTGAGCACCTTGTAGCCGAGCTGCTGCATGGCGAAGCCGACCGAGAAGATCACGTGGTGCGTGCCCGAGACCCAAATGGTGCCGTTGGGGGTCAGCAGGCGCTGGCAGGCCTCGAGCCAGCGGGTATTGAAGGCGTGGTTCTCGTCCGCCCCGCGGCTGCGGTCCCACTTGCCCTTGTTGACGGCGACGCGGCGACCGTTTTTGCAGGTGGTGCCGCCGTTCGAGAGAAAATAGGGCGGGTCCGCGAAGATGACGTCGAAGCTCTCGGGCTCGAACTGCTCGAGCAGCTCGAGGCTGTCGCCCTCGTAGAGCTCGGCTTGGCCATCGGGGGAGCTCCACCAAGCCTCCGTATCGCCCGGGCTCGGCGCTCGAGTGGGGGCCATCGCCGACTTGCGCGACTTGCGTGTAGTGGAGGTGGCCCGGCGGGAACCCGAGGGGCTGGAAGACTTGGCCTTGGCTCTCGGCACCCGCCGACTTTGCGCAGCGAGGCCCTCACTCCCAATTTTCCGGCTGCCACCCACCGTCGCCTCAAAAGGCGACGAGAAATTGCCGAATTCGGGCGCTGCTGTTATGCAAGATGCGACCCTCGTACGTCGTAGGAGTCTCTTTTCCATGCCGCGCTGGATCGATTACGCCCCCTCGCCGCGTGTCTCGACTCGTCTTCTGCTCTCGATGGGACTCGCCGTGTCGGGCCTCGTCGCGGGGACAGCATGCGAGCCGAAAGACGACGGTTCCAACAAACCCGTGGCGGCCGCCGACTATCCCCGGCGCGCCGGCGTGGCCTTCGTGCGCTGCGTCGAGTCCACCGGCGGTCAGTGCGTCGAGATGAGCGAGTCGATCGGCGCTTGGGATGCCTTCTCGGTCTTGGGCTGGCTGGCCAGCGGCTCGCCCGTCGGCATCTTGCAGCGGCTGCCCAGCGAGCTGCGGCACCACAGCGATCGCAACTTGGTGCTTCGCCGCTTCACCAACGCCGCGAACGCGATGCAGCGACCGCTGCGCGGCGCCGAGTGTGACGCCGAGTCGGTGATCGAGCTCGGGCCCCTGGTCGACGAGCTCGAAAAAGCCGCCAGCGCCCGCCTGCAGCGGATCGGAATCTGGAGCGCAGACCTCGACGCGGTCGTCAAAGGTCTGGCCAAAGAGAGCCGCGGCCTCCAAGGCGGCTACCTCGTGGAGATGCGCTGTTTGTCCGAGCCCTTCGGCTTTTACGTGGCGAC
>JAUIJR010000254.1 GCA_030431075.1 Polyangia bacterium
CCGGTTTACGTGCCGAGCTCGACCCGGCCTTCATCGACGACATCTGGCGGGCGCTCGGCGACAGCCCGACGCAGCTCGTGATCAACGACGACCCCGACTTGCTCGAGCGCGTCGCGGCCTCGCGTGCGCGGGAGGGCCGAACGCTCAGCTTGCACCTCGGGCAAGAGGACCTCGCAACGCAGCCCAAGGGGTGGCGCGGAGCGCTGCGCGAGCGGGGCATTGGGCTCGGTGTCTCGACCCACGACGCGGCGCAGGTCGATGCAGCGCAGGCCTTCGCGCCGGACTACATCGGCTATGGCCCCGTCTACTCGACGCGCAGCAAAGTCGGCGCCGATCCGGTGGTCGGCCTCGCGGGCCTCGCCGAGGCCGCGAGGCGCAGTCGGGTGCCCGTCGTGGCCATCGGCGGGATCGACCGCGATCGCGCAGTGGCCTGCGCGGCGACCGGCGTCGCTGGCGTCGCATGTATTTCTGCTTTGCTCGCCGAGGATCCCGCCGGCATCGAAGCCCGCGCTCGCAACATCGTTTCTGCGCTTGCACGACGGTGAACGTCGTTCTTGTGTCCAGGGTCGATCCGCTCGAATCGACCGGGGTCTTTGCGCCACTTTTTTGCGCGCACACAAAAGCGTGGTCATAACGAATGCATGGACGGTAGTGGATCGGATCGACGCAAGCGCGCTCGCTTGCGCAGCGGTCCGCTCCCCAGCCTCGACGGAAGGGCCTTGGCGCCCTTACCTACCCTCGAGACTCGTCTGCCGCAGATCTTCTTGCTGGGCTTCGCCTTGCTGATCGCGATTCAGTTCGCGTTGCGGGGCTGAGCCGCGAAGCTTAGGCGCTCGCCTGAAACTCGGCGATGGCCGCGTGCACGTCCGCGTCGCTCAGCAGGTGATCGCGCGACTTGGCCGTCGCGAAGATGTGCTTGACCAACGCGGGGTCGGGTTCGATGCCGCGCTGCTGCAGCCAAAAGACCACGTTGGACTCGCCGGACATGAAGCCGATCTCGATCTGCTGCTGCTTGCCGAACCAGCCCGCGGGCACACCCGAGTAGACGCGGTCGGCGAGCTCGGTGTTGCCCTTTTTGACCGCCTTGATGATGGCCGCCGCGTGCACGCCCGTCGCGGTGCGAAAGGCGTCATCGCCCACCAAGGGATACTGAAAGTGGATCGGCACTTCGCAGGCCTCGCTGACCTTCTTGCACCACGGCACCAAGTTGGTGAGGTCCTTGTCGTCGAGGGCCCCGAGCAACTTGAGGTTCATCAGGGTTTGGTCGAGCGAGGCATTGCCGACCCGCTCTCCGATGCCGAGGGCCGTGCCATGGATCCGGTCGGCGCCGGCCTCGATGGCGATGATGTTGTTGGTGACGCCGAGGCCGCGGTCGTTGTGACCGTGCCAGTCGATGCCGACCTGCTTGGCGCCGATGGTCTCGAGCAACAAGCGGGTAAAGCTGACCAGGTCGCGCACGCCATCGGGGGTGACGTGACCGACGGTGTCGCACAGGCACAAGCGCTCGACGCCGTGCTCGACGGCGCAGCGAAAGAGCTGGTCGAGCACGTTGGGGGTCGAGCGCGTGGTGTCCTCGGTGACGAAGCACATCGGCAAGCCCCGCTTGCGACACAAGTCGGCGGCGGCCCGGGTGCGCTCGAGCAACAAGCTCAGGTCCCACCCCTCGGTGAACAAGCGGATCGGGCTCGAGCCCAAAAAGGCGTAGACGGTGATCGGACGGCCGGTCTTGTCGGCGATGTCGGCGACCGCGTTGATGTCCTTTTCGTGGGTGCGCGCGGCGCAGGCGTACTCGATGCCCAGCTTCTCGCGCTCGGCGAAGTCGATCAGCGCGGTGACGTCTTCGACCGCGCGCGCGCCGGCGCCCGGCAAGCCGAGGTCGACCGCGTCGATGCCCAGGGAGGCCGTCAGGCGCAAGATCTCCTGCTTTTCTTCGAGCGAGGGATCTCGGACCGAAGGCGACTGGATCCCGTCGCGCAGCGTCTCGTCGAAGAAGCTGACGCGCCCTTGCTTGAGGGGACTCAAGGGACCTCGCCGGTTGCGGGCGTTCCAGTCGAAGATGAGCTCGTCGATCTCGGGGTCGTGTCCTTGGGTCTGGGTCATGGCGTGTCGGTACGGGTCGGAAAAAGGGGGCCCCGCAAAGGGCCCCCGCTTCGGTGCAGGGCGATCAGTTGGGCGCGGCGAGGACCAAGGCGATGCCCTGGCCGCCCCCGATGCAGGCGGAGCCGATCGCGTATTGGCCTTGGCGACGGCGAAGCTCGTGCACCAGGTGCGCCGTGATGCGGGCGCCCGAGGCGGCCAGCGGGTGGCCCAAGCTGATGGCGCCACCGTTGACGTTGGTCTTGTCGCGCTCGAGACCGAGCTCTTTCTCGCAGGCGAGGTACTGGGGCGCGAAGGCCTCGTTGATCTCGACGAGGTCCATGTCGCCCAGGCCCAATCCGGCGCGATCGAGGGCGCCTTGGATGGCGGGGACCGGACCGATGCCCATGAACTTGGGATCCACGCCGGCGACATGCCACTGCACCAAGCGCGCGAGCGGGGTCAGGTTGTGCTTCTTGACCGCCTCTTCGCTGGCCAAGATCACGGCGCCGGCGCCGTCGCAGATACCCGAGGCGTTGCCGGCCGTGACCACGCCGTCTTTTTTGAACGCGGTCGGCAGCTTGGCCAGCGCCTCCATCGAGGACTGCGGGCGCGGGTGCTCGTCGACCTCGAAGCTCTCGACGCCCTTGCGGCTTTTGATCTCGACCGCGGCCATCTCGGCTTTGAAGTGGCCGGCCTCGTGGGCGGCGGCCCAGCTTTGCTGGCTGCGCAGCGCGTAGGCGTCGGCCTGCTCGCGGGTGATGCCGTGCTTTTCGGCCAGGTTCTCGGCCGTGATGGCCATGGCGCAGCCGCTGAAGCTGTCGGTCAGCGAGGACCACAAGGTGTCCTCCATCTCGAGGTTCTTGCCCAAGCGGGTGCCCCAGCGAGCGTTGCGCACCGCGTAGGGGGCTTGGCTCATGGACTCGGCGCCGCCGGTCAAGACGATCTCGGCGTCACCGACCAAGATCTCGTGGGCGCCGTTGATCACCGACTGAAAGCCGGAGCCGCACAGGCGGTTGACGGTCAGGGCCGGGACCGGAATCGGCACATCCGAGCGCAGGCCCACGTGGCGGGCCATGTAGATCGCGTCGGCGGAGGTCTGGGCGACGTTGCCGATGATGACGTGGTCGACGCTCGCGGGGTCGACTTTGCCCTCGGCCAAGGCGGCGCGGGCCGCGACCACGCCCAGGTCGATGGCGGAATGTCCTTTGAGTTTGCCGCCGAAAGTGCCAAAGGGCGTGCGTTTGGCGGCGACGACGTAGATGTTGCGGGAGAGCTGTTTTTTCGCCATGCGGGGCCTTTTGTCGGAGCCGAAGTATGCCACGCGCACCGCGGCGTCCCGACCGCGGCGTCCCGCTGTCGATGGAGATCGCTCACGGTGTAGCCTTGCCCGCACGCCCGCAATGTCCGCGTCACTTTGCCTCTTGCTCACGCTCGGCGCGCCGCCGCCGACGACCGCGATCGAGGCCGAGCGCCCGAGCGCCGGGGCGAGCGACGGGGCGAGTGATGGCCCGGGCGACGGTCCGAGCGTGGCGGAGACGCCAAAGGTGAGCGCGTTGCGATCTTGGCTCACGCGTGAGCTACCGACGAGCGCGCGATTTTTGGATCACGGCACCTTGACGGTGGGTGTCGCGGCGGGGGCCCCTCACCTTTATCGGGTCGAGCTCGGCATCGGAGTGCTCGACCACCTCAGCTTGGGAGTGACGGCGAGTTGGTTGCCCGAGGACGCGCGGCCGCGCTGGTCGCCACGCGTGGCCGTCGCCGCCTACCGGGCGCGCTGGTGGGAGTTCGGCTTTCGCTACGCGCAGGTGCTGCACCGCCGTCCGATCGAGGACGAGGATCCCAACACGCCGGACTTTCGGGAGCGCAGTCACTATGTCTTCGGTACGGCGAGCTTTTATCGACCGTGGTTCAACGCGGGCCTCGACGTGGGGATCGTGCACACCCGCGATCTTCCCCTGGGCCTCGACGCCGACCCCCCGCCCGAAGCCGGGAGCTACCGCGAGCGCTTTTTGCCGGCCGGCGGGGTCTTCTTTCGTTTTGGCAACCGGCGCTGGGGCTTCACCTTGCAAGGCGAGATGCCGGTCTACACCGTCGAGCTGGCCTTCGACCTGCGCTTTGGGCTCTTCGAGATGCGGCCGCGCGGCGGCTGGTCGAGCGCCCGCTGAGTCGAAGCTGGTCTCGGCACGAAGGCTCAGCGACGCGCACACAGGTCGCCGCGATCGGGCAGGCCGTTCGCGCTGAGTTGGTACTCGGGCGGGATGGGATCGGCCTCGGGTTCTGGTGCTGGTGTTGGCGTGGGTGCGGGCTTGGGTGTGGACGCGCCTTCGCCTTCGTCGTCCCAACCCTCGTCGTCCCAGCCTTCGTCCTCCCATCCGCCGTCGTCGTCGAATCCGCCGGTGTCGTCGCCGCCCTCGTCGCCATCGCCGTCGCCCGTGACCACTTTGCCTTCGGCCGCGGTCGCCACCTGCTTTTGGTAGCTGATGGTCATCTCGACGCTGCCCTTCTTTCCACCGGGGCGATCGATGTGGGTCTTTTCGGGGAGGACCACGCCGCCGTGGCCCTCGAGATCCTCGTGGGAGATGGTCCACAGCCAGGTGCGGCCGCCTCCTTCGATCGACCACAACTTCGCCCCGGCAAACCACCAGCCGCCATCGACCCAGGCAAAGGCGAGCTCTTCTTCGTAGCGAGCGTTGCGCAGCACCAAGCGCTCGCGTCCTTTACTCCAGCCTTGCTCGACGACCTCGAAGGGCCCGTCGATCTGCGGGCCGCCGCCGAGCAACAAAGCGACGACTTGATCCGGCTCGAGGTCGACGCCGAGCAAGGACGCGACGGCGCAGCGCGAAGGCGGGCCGTGGTACCAGCCGGCCGCGAGCCCCGGAGCCTCGCGCACGGTGCGAAGCCCGTAGGCGCGCTCGTGCAGGGCCAAGGTCACCAGGGGATTGCCGGCGACCTCGATGGTCCCCAGCATGCGCGAGGGCCCTTCGGCCAAGAGCAAGAGACGCGCGGCCGGTGAGCGGCCCTCGCGGATCTTCGCTTTGGGCACGCGCAGCTTCGAAAAACGCGGGGCGGTGGCCGCCAGCAGTGCCGCGGGCTCGGGGTTCTCGCCGCGGGCGTAGGGCGCTTTGGGGTAGCGCTTGTGGTGACAGCCGGGCGCGGCCGTCAAAAGCGAGGCGAGCGCGAAGGCGAGGCGAAGCTTCACCGGCGAAGCCTACCCGATGCCGCGCGCCATACAACGACGCGACCGGAGGTACACCACGAGACCTGGCTCGGGCGCCCTCCGGCCGCGCCATCGGGGTTGAACTAGTTTTTGGCTCCCTTGACCACGTGCAGATCGCTGTCGCCCTCGACGCTGAGGTAGGGCTTGATCTTGGCAAAGGTCTTGCGGCCGACGCCTTTGACCCGCAGCAGATGCAGGGGCTCTTTGAAGGGGTACTTGGCGCGGTACTCGACGATCTTGGCCGCGGTCGCGGGGCCGATGCCGGGCAGCAGCTCGAGCTGCTTTTCGCTGGCCGTGTTGAGGTTGACCTTGCCTTCGAGCTGGGCCGGAGCCATCGCCGCGTGGACGCCGGCGACCGGAGCCGCGCTGGCGAGGGCCGGGCTTGCGCACAGGGCCAAGGTGAACATGGGGACGAAGATTTTTCGGATGATTTGGGACATTTGTTTTTTCCTGAGTGTCGTTTTCCATGACGTCGCCAACGCGGCGTCACCCCCCTCAGGAGCAGGGAACGGGCCAGCCAGGGCGCGCGCCGGATCTCGCGGCTTTGCGGCGCCGAGCGTGCGTGGGCCTCGGTGGGTCGCCGGCCGCCGTCCCGCTCACGGGCCAGCGAGGTCCGGAGATCCGCTCAGGGGATCGGCACGCAGATCGACGCGCCACCCGCGAGCTCGGGCACATCGGGGCTCGGGGCTTGGTACATGCCGTCTTGGCCCAGCGGTCGGCACTCGTAGCCGTCGCGGCAGTCACGGTCGCGCTTGCACTCGAGGCGGCAGCTGCTGCGCGAGGCCAACTCGTCGGCGCACAGACCCTCGGGCACGCACACTTCGTGCGGCGCGCAGGCGTTGACCTCGGGGTCGTCGTCTTCGAGCTCGGGATCGCAGGTGATCGACAAGAACTCGGTCGGATAGGTCTTCACGCACACGGCCTCTTTGGGGCAGCCGTCGCGCGTGCAGTTCTCGATCGTGCACTCGCCTTTGCCTTTGGGATCGCGGTCGGCGTTCGAGAGATCGCACTGACGGTTTTGCGTCGTGCTGCAATCGAAGGCCCGCGAGCACTCGTCACCGATCCGTCGCCCGCAGCCCGCAGACATGGCGGACAAGGCGATCAGGGCGCCCAGGGCGAAGGGGAGCGGGCGCGCAGGCTGCGCGAAGTCGAGCATCGGCATCGGCGCGCGGACTATAGCCCCTTTTGACCCTTTGGGCCGGCCGGGATCCATGCGAGTTTGAAGGCGAAGCGATGGCCGCGAACCCCCTCGATCTCGATGCTTTGCTGCGCGACCTGGACGCGTTGGCCCAGCAACGAGAGGAGGCGCGCGAAGCCGACCCCGGCGAGGGCAACTTCAACTGCGAGGACTGCAACGCCTGCTACAACTGCCGCTTTTGCGTCGGCTGCGACAGCTGCGAGGACTGCACCTACTGCGAGGACAGCGTCGACTGCCTCGGCTGCACGCAGTCCAAGCGCTGCTTGTCCTGCGAAGGCTGCGCCTACGTCGAAGACAGCCGCCAGTGCGAGGGCTCGCGCTACTTGGTCTTGTGCATCGAGTGCAAGGAGTGCGTGCACTGCCTGGCCTGCGTCGGCCTCGAGAAGGCCGAGTACTGCGTGCTCAATGAGCGCGTGGGCAAAAAGCGCTTCTACGAGATCCTCAACGCGATCCGTCCGGAGCTCGAGCGGCGCGCCCAAAGTGGCTGGCGCCCGGAGCCGATCGGGCTCGACGACAACTCCGCGGACGCGGACGAGGAGGACGCCGAGGACGAGGCCTGGGAGGACGCACGAGAGGACGACGAGTTCGGGGACGAAGACGAGATGAGCCCCTGGGCGGCGCCGCGGCGGAAAGCGACCCCGCGTGAGGCGACCCCGAACGAAGAGGACGCCGCGGACACCGAAGACCCTTGGCAGCCGGCGAAAGCGTCGGCCGCCGAGGGAGAGGGTCCGCGTCCTTCACGTCCGGCTTCACGCCCGGCTGTGCGGGCGGAGCCAAAAGCGCAGGCCACCCAAGCCGAGCGCGCGTCGACGGCCGAGGACTCACCTTGGCAAAACTCTGCGCCCCGTCGGCCACCTGGACCCTCGGTGCCGCCGCTTCCCGACAAGCTGCCGTGGGAGGACTCCTACGTACGCCAAGCGCCGCCGCCCACTCCGGCCCCGCGCGTCGACGAGACCCCGGCACCGAGCAAGGCGGCCGCGCCGAGCAAGGCGGCCGCGCCGAGCAAGGTCGCAGCGACGAGCAAGGCGGCAGGGACGAGCAAGACATCCGAGGGCGAGAGCCTGCGTCGCGGGCGACGTCCGCCCCGACGCAGCCGCAGTTGAAGCCGGGCTTCGGCCTCAGTCGCCGCGACCGAGGCCGCCGGCGACCTGCGCGGCTTCTTGAATCGCGCGGGCGATGACCGAACGGATCCGTCCGTCCTCGAGCATCAGCAAGCCGGCGATCGTGCAGCCGGCGGGCGTCGTCACCTGATCTTTGAGCGCGGCTGGGTGCAAGGTGGTCTCGTCGACCATCGCGGCCGCACCCGAGAACACCTGACTGGCGATCTTGAGCGCCGCGTCGCGCGGCAGGCCCATCATCACGCCACCGTCGACCATCGCCTCGAGCATCACGTAGGCGAAGGCCGGACCGCTGCCGTTGAGGCTGGTCAC